>JAIFMT010000077.1 GCA_020048295.1 Rhodoferax sp. | reverse complement strand
CCGGTACCGTGGCCGAGGTCTGTGTTGCCGTGGGTCAGAACATTGACCACGGTGACGCGATCATCCGGTTTCAGGAGAACTGAGTGATGATTGACCAAGAAACGCTTGGGCTATTGCTCAAAGGGGTGAACCACGTCACCTGGCAGTCGCTGTTCATGATGGGCGTGTCGTTTGTGCTGATGTACCTGGCCATCGCCAAAGACTACGAGCCCTTGCTGTTGCTGCCGATTGCAGCCGGTTGCCTGCTGGCCAACTTGCCCCTGTCGCCGCTGATTGCCGACGACGGCATGTTGAAAGTGCTCTACAACATGGGCATTACCAATGAGATGTTTCCGTTGCTGATCTTTGTCGGCATTGGTGCCTTGACTGACTTTGGCCCGCTCTTAGAAAACCCGCGCCTGGTGTTGCTTGGGGCGGCAGGGCAGTTTGGCATTTTCATGACGCTGATTTTTGCCCTGCTGCTGGGTTTTACGCCGCCTGAAGCCGCCTCGATTGGCATCATTGGCGCGATTGACGGCCCCACTTCCATTTATGTCAGCGGCATTCTGGCACCGCACATGCTTGGCCCCATCACGGTCGCTGCGTATAGCTACATGTCGCTGGTGCCGATCATCTTGCCGCCCATCATTCGCCTGCTGACCACACAAAAAGAGCGGCAGATTCGCATGCCCTACAGCCAGCGCAAGATCAGCCGGCGCACACGCATCATGTTTCCGGTGGTGGTGACGGTGCTGGTGGGCACCTTGGTGCCGTTTGCCACCCCGCTGATCGGCATGCTGATGCTTGGCAATCTGATGAAGGAGTCGGGTGCGGTCGAGCGGCTGACCAAGGCTTCGGCGGGCGAAATTGCCAATGCGGTGACGCTGTTTCTGGGCCTGGCCATTGGTTCCACCATGGTCGGCTCCGAGTTCCTGAAAACCAGCACCTTGGCGATTTTGATCCTGGGCATCATTGCCTTTGCCGTTGATGCCGCCGCTGGCGTGCTGTTTGCCAAGGTGCTCAACTGGCTTAGCGGCGGCAAGGTCAATCCGATGATTGGTGCCGCCGGGATCAGCGCCTTCCCGATGGCGGCGCGCGTGGTGCAGCGGGTGGCCCATGAAGAAGACTTTGAGAATTTCCTGCTGATGCACGCCATGGGTGCCAACGCGGCCGGCCAGGTCGCCAGCGTGGTGGCCGGCGGCGTGCTGCTGGCGCTGATGCGGGCTGGCGGCTAAGGCTGCACCTTGCCTGCGGCCTCAATCTCGGTGACCAGCTGGCACAGCAGCGCCAGGCCGTAGCACCAGGGGCCAAAGCCTGAATCGACGTTGATGTGGCCGGCCTCGCCCAGGTCAATCAGCTCACAGCCCCACAGCCCGGCCCAATGCTCGGCGCGCGCAAAGCTCATGAACGGGTCGGTGTGGCTGGCCACCAGCAGGCCGGGCACACCCAGGGCGGCACAGGGCACGTCGTCTTCAGCATGAAATTTGGCCGGCTCGGCCGGGGCCACCAGCATCACCCCGGCCACCTTGTGTGGCAACTCGGCGGCCAGGCACACCGATGCCAAGGCCCCCAGGCTGTGCCCCACCAGCAGCGCCGGGCGCTTGCAGCTGGCCAACAGGCGGCGCAGCGAGCCATTCAGGCGGTGCGTGTCGGGGTCGTTCCAGTGGCGCTGCTCAACGCGCTGCCAGATCGGCAGGTTTTTCTGCCACAGCGATTGCCAGTGCTCGGGGCCGCTGTTGAAGCGCCCCGGCACCAGCACAAAGTCAAAGCGCTGCGCTGCCGCACGCAGCAGGTTCTGACACAGAAGCGTGGTGCGGTCGTGCATGGCTTAAAACTCATCGGGGGACAGGTCGTGCGCCTGGTCCAGGCGGGCCAGAAACCAGCTCACCGCCAGCAGGTCGGCACTGCCGCCGGGGCTTAAATGCTGCGCGATCAGCAACTGGTCAAAGCCCTCCAGCTGGCGCTTTCTGACGGCGGTGGCTGGCAGCGGGCCCAGCAGCAGGTGGCGGGCGTGGTTTTGCACCAGGGCCAGCCCAGCCAGCCCGCCGCGCGCCACCAGATTGGTGTCGGGGTTGCGCGCCATCAGGTGCAGCAGCGTCTCCAGCAGCGCGCGCTCCTCATCCAGACCGAGCGCCAACGCCAGCCGGTACGGTGCCACGCCGTAAGTGCGTGCGGTGGCAAAGCCGCTTTGTGCCTCGCCGCGCGCACCGGTCAGGCCGTGCTGTGCAAACAGCCGCTCGCCAGCACTGTGGACGCTGCGGGCCTGGCACAGCTCGCGGTTGACCAGGCCGGCACACATCGCAGCCACCTCGGCGCAAACCGTGGCGCTGTCCATCGCCGCGCCGCGCGCGGCGAGACGCCCGCCTGCCGCGCACAGCAGACCAAAGGCAAACACACTGCCTTTGTGGGTGTTGATGCCCTCGGTGGCGCGCAGCATGGCGCACTCGCAGGCCATGCCGTCGGCGCGCAGGCTGGCCAGAAAATCGCTTGGCGCAAGCTGGCTGTGCGCCACACCGCGCTGGAAAAATACCGAAAACCACGGTGAAATGGCCGCCGCGCTGGCGCGAAACGTGGCCAGGTCCATGTCCTGATGGGCCCCAGAGTTGGCCCGGTCCACCAGCCCCGGTTTGGGGGTCAGGCGCATCTCGCGTACCAGCGCCGCATTGGCCAGGCGGGCCAGCGCAGCGCCCAGCTCCTCAACCCGGGGCGGCGCGCTAATACGCCAGGCTACTGCGGTAGGCATTGATCTTGTGCTCCACGGCGTGCTGCAAATCGTGCAGCGCGTGCGCGCCACTGCGGGCGCAGGCGTGGGCGGCCTGGTCGCACAGCAGGCACAGGCGCGCCGGCAGCGCCAGCCGTTGCCGCGACACGCTGTTGCCGCTGGGGTCAATCACATCCACGTCCCACAGCCGGCCGAGCGGATGTTGCTCTTCTAGTTGCAGCATGGTGCGCTTGACTGACAAGGGCTCGGCATCAATAACCATCAACATCTCGGGGCCGGTGGAAAAGTAGCTGCCGTTAAACGCCAGCACCGCAAACCCGGCGTGGATCAAGGCCTCTTGCAGCGCCCCCAGCCCCTGATCAAACACAAAGCGCGCTTGTGCCGTGTCTTTGACCGGGCCCGGGTTGACCAGGGTGAGCTGCGCCAGCGTGCAGCCAAACTGGTGCAGCAAGGTTTGCTGCGTGGCCAGCCGTGCTTCGCGCCGGTCGAGCATTTTTGCCAGGCTGATCGGGTCACCGCTGGCTTCAAACGAAGGTGTCATCATCATGTTGTCAGTTTAAGGGTTTGATCTGGCGCACCAGGTCGATCACGGTGCCGTCGCGGTAGCGCACCACACCGACCACCTTGTCCAGGAAGTCGATGGGCGCAGGCTCGCCGCTGATCAGTAACGCGCGCTGGTACAACTGCTCTATCGGCACCACGGGCAGGCCGGCCTCGCGCAGGCGCTGTTCAACCTCGGGTCGGTTCGGGTTGACGGCAATGCCGTGGTCGGTGACCAGCACGCCGATGCACTCGCCGGGTGTCACCACGGTGGTGACGTGTTTCACCACGGTGGGGATGCGGCTGCGAATCAGCGGGCCCACCACAATCGCCAGATTGGCCGCGGCTGCCACGTCGCTGTGGCCGCCTGAGGCACCGCGCATGATGCCGTCCGAGCCGGTCAACACGTTGACGTTGAAATCCACATCAATTTCGAGTGCGCTCAAGATCACCACATCAACCCGGTCGCAAAACGTGCCTTTGGAGCTCGGGTTGGCGTATTCGTTGGTCGAAACCTCAAAGTGCGTGGGCGAGGTGCGCAGCGACTCGGTGGCCTCGGCATCAAAACTCTGGGTGTCGATGAGCTTGCCAATCAAGCCCTTTTTGTGCAGATCGACGATGCCGCCACTGATGCCGCCCAGCGCAAACGCGGCAGTGATGCCTTTCTTGCGCATGCGGTGTTCCATGAAGCGGGTCGCCGCCGTGCTGGAAGCGCCCGAGCCGGTCTGCACCGAAAAACCATCGACAAAGTAGCCCGAATGCTCGATCACGTCGGCGGCGTGGCGCGCAATCAGCAGCTCCCGCGGGTCGCTGGTGGCGCGCGCCGCACCCACGCTGATCTTGCTTGGGTCGCCTACCTCTTTGACTTTGACGATGTAATCGACCTGATCCTGCGAAATGCTCACCGGCGTGTTGGGAAACGGCACCAGCTCTTCGGTCAGCATGACCACGTTGCGGGCAAAGTGCGCATCGACCATGGCGTAGCCCAGCGAGCCGCAGCGCGAGCGGCCATTCACCCCGTTGGCGTTGCCCAGTTCGTCGCACGCCGACACGCCCAGAAACGCCACGTCAATGGCAATTTCGCCGGTCTGGATCAGGTGCGCACGCCCGCCATGCGAGTGGATGTGCACCGGCTCGTCCATCAGGCCGTTGGAAATCGCCTCGGCCAGTTTGCCGCGCATGCCAGAGGTGTAAATGCGCCGGATCACGCCCGACTTGATGTGCGCAATCAGCGGCGTGTTGCACGCCATCAGCGACGACGATGCCAGCGTGAGGTTTTTAAAGCCCATGTCGGCGAGTATTTGCACTACCGAGTTGATGCAGCAGTCGCCCTCGCGGTAGCCATGATGGAACGAGATCGTCATGCCGTCCCTCAATCCGACACGTTGCACTGCCTCTTGCACGCTGTCCACAATCTTGCGGGTGTATTTTTGCTGCAGGTCGCCCAGATATGGCGTGTGAGCGTGCGCCCCGGCAAACGGCTGCAAGCCTTGCAGGGCGGGGTTGGATTGCATTTCTTGCAACTGTTGCGGGTTCACTGCGGTGTTCATGGTGTGCGCCTGTTGCGTATTCATTGCCGGACACCCGAAGCCAGCGCGCTGGCGATCACCCGCCGGGCGTGGTTAACGATGGGGGCATCGATCATCTTGCCGTTGAGCGCAATCACGCCCAGCCCTTCGCGCTCAGCCTTGTCAGCGGCGGCTACCACGCGCTGCGCGTGGTCCACTTCTTCTTCGGTGGGCGCGTAGGCGTTGTGCAGCAGCTCGATCTGGCGCGGGTTGATCAGCGACTTGCCGTTAAAGCCCAGCCGGCGGATCAAATCCACCTCTTTCAAAAAGCCGGCTTCGTCGTTGACATCGGGAAACACCACGTCAAACGCATCAATCTTGGCCACGCGCGCCGCGTGCAACACGGCGCAGCGGGCATAAAACAGTTCGGTGCCGTCACCGCGCTCGGTTTGCATGTCCATCACATAGTCAAACCCGGCCAG
>JAIFMT010000140.1 GCA_020048295.1 Rhodoferax sp. | reverse complement strand
TGCCACCCACCTCACGCGCGTTCCGGCGCATGGGCAAAATCACCGGGCGCACCGACGACATGCTGATCGTGCGTGGGGTCAACATGTTTCCGACGCAGATTGAAGAGCAAATCCTGCGCGACAAGCGCCTGTCGGGCAACTACCAGGTGCAGTTGTCGCGCGAGGGCCATCTTGACGATGTCGAGGTGCGCTGTGAAGTGCAGCGCGAGCTGTCTGGCAAGCTCACCGCTAGCGACATCGACACCATTGCCAAAGAGCTGCAACACCATATCAAGACCAATGTGGGCGTCTCGACGCATGTGAAGGTGCTGCCGTTTGACTCGATTCCGCGCACATTGACCGGCAAGGCCAAGCGGGTGATTGACGAGCGGCCACCCTTGGTTTGAGGAAAAATTGTCGTTACGACGCGCTGACCGTCATTCCCGCACAGGCGGGAATCCATGGGTTGCACGCGCGAACTGGATTCCCGCCTGCGCGGGATTGACGGATGGGAATGGTTTTTGGGTCATGCAACTTTATTGAAAACTGAGTAGTTACATATTCTCAAGACTTTTAGGCCTCTAGCCCTTATGAATCAAGCGCTGGCAGCTATTATTTTTAAAAAACATAACGGTTTGCAACCTGACTCAGACCATGATTGATGCCTTTATTTGCGACGCGGTTCGCACCCCGATTGGCCGCTACGGCGGTGCCTTGAGCAGCGTGCGTGCCGATGACCTGGCTGCCATTCCCCTCAAAGCCCTGATGGCGCGCAACCCGCAGGTCAACTGGGCCAGCGTGGATGACATCATTTACGGCTGCGCCAACCAGGCCGGTGACGACAATCGCAACGTGGCGCGCATGGCCGGTTTGCTGGCCGGTTTGCCGGTTGAGGTGCCCGGCACCACGGTCAACCGGCTGTGCGGCTCGTCGATGGACTGCATCGGCATGGCGGCGCGGGCCATCAAGTCGGGCGAGACCGACCTGATGATTGCCGGCGGTGTGGAAAGCATGTCGCGCGCGCCGTTTGTGATGGGCAAGGCCGACACCGCGTTTTCACGCAACGCCGCCATGTTTGACACCACCATCGGCTGGCGCTTTGTCAACCCGGCGATGAAAAAGCTGTTTGATACCCATTCGATGCCGCAAACCGCCGACAACGTGGCGGCTGACTTCAACATTTCGCGCGCCGACCAGGATGCGTTTGCGCTGCGCTCGCAGCAGCGCTGGGCCGCCGCACACGCCGCTGGCCGCTTTGCCGACGAACTGGTGCCGGTGCTGATCCCCAACAAAAAAGGCGACCCCACGGTGGTGGCTACCGACGAGCATCCGCGCCCCGACACCACGTTGGCCATGCTGGCCAAGCTGAAGGGTGTTAACGCGCCAGAGCTGTCGGTCACCGCTGGCAACGCCTCGGGGGTCAACGACGGGGCCTGTGCGCTGCTGATTGCCTCAAAGTCGGCCGCCCAGACCAACGGGCTGACACCGCGCGCGCGCATCGTCGGCATGGCTGCTGCCGGTGTGGCACCGCGCATCATGGGTTTCGGCCCGGCCCCTGCCGTGCGCAAGGTACTGGAGCGCTGCGGCCTGACGCTGGACCAGATGGACGTGATAGAACTCAACGAAGCCTTTGCCGCGCAAGGCCTGGCGGTGCTGCGCGACCTCGGGCTGGCCGACGACGATGTGCGGGTCAACCCCAATGGCGGCGCGATTGCGCTGGGGCATCCTCTGGGCATGAGCGGCGCGCGGCTGGTAACCACCGCGCTGTATGAATTGGCACGGCGTGGCGGGCGTTATGCGCTTTGCACGATGTGCATTGGAGTTGGGCAAGGCATTGCCCTGGTGATCGAACGCGTTTGATAATTTTTTAACCACAACAGGAGACAAGTCCCATGAAATTTACCTTGAAGAAACTGCTGGCCGCTGCGGCGCTGACCGTCACCGCCGTCGCGGCGCTGGCGGCTGACCCGATCCGAATCGGTTCGGTGCTGTCGGTCACTGGCCCGGCCGCCTTTTTGGGCGATCCCGAGCTGAAAACCCTGCAGATGTATGTGGAGAGCATCAACAAGGGCGGTGGCGTGCTAGGCCGCCAGCTGGAGCTGGTGCATTACGACGATGGCAGCGATGCGGGCAAGGCCAATGGCTTTGGCAAGCGCCTGATTGACGACGACAAGGTCGATGTCATCGTGGGCGGTACCACCACCGGCTCCACCATGTCGATGATCCCGCTGGTTGAAAAGGCGGGCGTGCCGTTTGTCTCTATCGCGGGTGCTGTGGTGATTGTCGAGCCGGTCAAAAAATGGGTGTTCAAAACCCCGCACACTGACCGCATGGCGGCTGAAAAAGTGTTTGACGACATGAAAAAGCGTGGCCTGACCAAGGTGGCGCTGTTTTCTGAAACCAGTGGTTTCGGCCAATCGGGCAAAAAAGAAACCGAAGGCGTAGCGGGCAAATTTGGCATCACCCTGGTGGCCAACGAGACCTATGGCCCCAAAGACACCGACATGAGCCCGCAGCTCACCAAGATCCGCAATACCCCCGGCGTGCAAGCAGTGTTTATCTTTGGCCTGGGCCAGGGGCCGGCGATTGCCACCAAAAACTACAAGCAACTCGGTCTGACGCTGCCGCTGTACCACGCGCATGGCGTGGCGTCTGACGAGTTCATCAAACTCGCAGGCCCTGCCGCCGAAGGCGTGCGCCTGCCGTCGTCGGCCCTGCTGATTGCCGACAAGCTGGCCGCCAACGATCCGCAAAAGTCGGTCACCGAAGCCTACGCCAATGCCTACAAGGCCAAATGGCAGGGTGAGGTGTCAGCGTTTGGCGGTCACGCGCTGGACGGCCTGATGCTGGCAGTCGATGCCATCAAACGCGCTGGCAGCACCGACAAGGCCAAGGTGCGCGATGCGATTGAAGCCACCAAGGGTTTTGTCGGCACCAGCGGCATCGTCAACATGTCGGCCACCGACCACATGGGGCTGGACCTGTCTGCGTTCCGGATGCTGGAAGTCAAGGGCGGAGACTGGACGCAAGTCAAATAAGCCAACACCTGCCAGCAGCATGTTTGAAACCCTTGAAATTGAACGCACCGGCCAGGTGGCCACACTGTGGATGAACCGTCCGGCGGTGTTCAATGCCTTCAACGAGCAGCTGATCGACGACCTGCACCAAGCGTGCCTGGCGCTCGACGGCGATGCCAGCGTGCGCGTGGTGGTGCTGGCCGGTCGCGGCAAGCATTTTTCGGCTGGCGCTGACCTGAACTGGATGCGCCGCGCGTCACAGGGCAGCGAGGCGGACAATCTGGCCGATGCACGCCGCTTTGCCGCCATGCTGCACTGCCTGGCTGGCCTGTCCAAACCGACCATCGCGCGGGTGCAAGGTGCGGCTTTGGGCGGCGGCACCGGTTTGGCTGCCGCCTGCGACATGGCGGTAGCCAGCACGGATGCGGTATTTGCCACCTCTGAGGTCAAGTTCGGCATCATTCCGGCGGTGATCAGCCCGTATGTGCTGCGCGCCATCGGGCCGCGCCAGGCGCTGCGCTATTTTCAGAGCGCTGAAAAAATCAGCGCCGAGCGTGCGCTGCTGCTGGGTTTGGTCCATGAAGTCACACCGGTGGATGGTCTGGATGCTGGTGTTGCCGCGCTGGCAGAGCCACTGTTGCAAGGCGGCCCCGGGGCGCAAAAGGCCGCCAAATCGCTGATTGAAGCCATCAAGGGCCGACCGATTGACGCTGCCACGCTGGAGGAGACTGCCCGGCGCATTGCACAGCAACGCGCCACGCCTGAGGGGCGCGACGGTATCGCCGCGTTTCTGGACAAACGCACGCCAGCCTGGCTGGTTGGCTAAGTTCACTCATATTTGCCGCAAGGAGTTCTGACGATGTACACCCAATCGTTCAACCAGCAGGAAAGCCCTGGTACACCAAAAAAGACCGCGCCGGCCTATTTGGAAGACCCGGCTGCGCAGGCGCGCTTTGATGCCCGCATTGAAGCCGATGGCAAGATCGAGCCGCAGGACTGGATGCCTTCAGGTTACCGCAAGACGCTGGTGCGCCAGATCAGCCAGCACGCGCACAGCGAAATTGTCGGCATGTTGCCTGAGGGCAACTGGATCAGCCGCGCGCCCAGCCTCAAACGCAAGGCGATTCTGATTGCCAAGGTGCAGGATGAAGGTGGCCACGGCCTATACCTGTACAGCGCCGCCGAAACCCTGGGCACTGGCCGCGACCAGATGTTGGCCGACCTGCACAGTGGTCGCGCCAAATACAGCTCGATCTTCAACTACCCGACGCTGACCTGGGCCGACGTGGGGGTGATTGGCTGGCTGGTGGATGGCGCGGCCATCATGAATCAGATTCCGCTGTGCCGCTGCTCGTATGGCCCGTATGCGCGGGCGATGATCCGCGTTTGCAAGGAAGAGTCTTTCCACCAGCGTCAGGGCTACGAGGCTTTGCTGGTGATGATGCAGGGCACCGCAGCGCAAAAGGCCATGGTGCAAGACGCAGTCAACCGCTTCTGGTGGAAATGCCTGGCGATGTTTGGCCCGCCGGATGGCGACAGCCCGCACAGCGCACAGGCCATGAAATGGGGCATCAAGCGCATCAGCAACGACGCGCTGCGGCAAAAATTCATCGATGCCACCGTGCCGCAAGCCCAAGTGCTGGGCGTGACGCTGCCCGACCCCGAGCTGAAATGGAACGAGGAACGCCAGCACTACGACCACGGCGCGATCGACTGGGACGAGTTCTGGGCCACCGTCAATGGCAACGGTCCGTGCAACCACGAGCGCCTGGCGACCCGCGTCAAAGCCCATGCCGACGGTCAATGGGTGCGCGATGCCGCCCTGGCCTACGCCCGCAAACACCAACCCGCACAAGAAAAGGAAGCCGCATGAACACACCGGCATTGAAAGACTGGCCCCTCTGGGAAGTGTTTGTGCGCAGCAAGCAAGGACTGGAGCACAAGCACTGCGGCAGCCTGCACGCCAGTGACGCGCAACACGCCTTGCAAATGGCACGCGATGTCTATACACGCCGCCAGGAAGGCGTGAGCATCTGGGTGGTGCCGTCCAAAAACATCACCGCCAGCAGCCCGGAGGACAAAGACGCACTGTTTGAGCCGGCGGCCGACAAGATTTACCGCCACCCGACCTTTTATGACATTCCTGATGAAGTGGGGCACATGTAATGGCCGCGCATTTTCAGGACTATCTGCTGCACCTGGCCGACAACGCATTGATTCTGGGCCAGCGCAACGCCCAGTGGTGCGGCCACGGTCCGGTGCTTGAAGAAGACCTGGCGCTGGCCAAC
>JAIFMT010000116.1 GCA_020048295.1 Rhodoferax sp. | reverse complement strand
CCGTGTATCCCCGCGCTACCTGCTCATGGGCACCAACGGCAGGTCGGTCATGGCCGAAGACTTTCGCGAGCGCTTTCAACTGATTGCGTTTGGTTTTGTGTCGTGCCCCGATGTCTGCCCCACCACCTTGCTGGAAATGCAGCAGGTGCTGCTCGCACTGGGCGAACGGGCCCAGTACCTGCAGCCGATATTTATCACGGTGGACCCACAGCGCGACACCTTGGAAGTGCTCAAGGCCTACACCGCCAACTTTGACAAGCGCATCCTGGGCCTGACCGGGAGTGCCGAGTTGGTGCGCTTTGCCGCCAATAATTTCAAAGTGGACTTCGCGCGCGTGCAAGCGCCTGGCGCTGCCCCCAACGTGTACACCATCGACCACACGGCAGGCATGTTTTTGCTCGGCCCCGATGGCCAGTTACTCAAAAAATTCGCTTACCGTACGCCCGCGAAAGATATCACTGCGCAAATCAACACCTGGATGGATGAAAACGGCCGGCTGGACCTGAGCAAACCCAAACCGTGACTCCGCTACCTCGTTGCGAGCGCAGCACTACGGATCTTTGCAAGCGCAAGTCCTGGCTGAGTACCACCCATCAGCCAGCCCTGGGATGTATAGTCAAAGTCCACCGGAATCACCCGGTGACTCCCGCTCAAGGGTTTTGCACAAGTGCTTGCTCTCCAGGATTTCTTTATTTCGGCACCCGCCAACAACCTGCTTTACGAAGGTTTTCACGACCCGGTGCTGGTCACGGTGTCGGTGCTGGTGGCCGTGCTGGCGGCCTACGCCGCACTGCTGGTGTCGCAACACGTCAGCAGCAACGCCAATGCCACGGCCCGGCGTATTTGGGTCACGGTGGGCGGGCTATGTCTGGGGTTTGGCATCTGGGCCATGCATTTTATTGGCATGCTGGCGTTCAATTTGCCTTGCAGCAGCAGCTTTGATACCACGCTCACATTGCTGTCAACGCTGCCGGCCATTCTGGCCAGCGTGCTGGCGGTCAAGACCATCAGCCGAAAGCAGTTGACCCGCGGGCAACTGATCAGCGCCGGCTTGCTGATTGGCGCGGGCGTTGGCACCATGCATTACAGCGGCATGGCGGCGATGCGCATCAATGGCTTCATACGCTACAACGCTGGGCTGTTCTTGCTCTCGATTGGTGTCGCCGTGGCGCTGGCCATGCTGGCGCTGTGGCTCAAGTTCCGGCTACAGGCGCGTGCTGGCCACCATACCTTGCTGGCCAGTGCCAGCAGTGCCGTGGTGCTGGGATTGGCCGTCTCGGGCATGCACTATGTGGCGATGTTGGCGGCCTACTTTGTTCGCGATGACGACGTTGCCATGCAGGTGGGCATGGCCCCGTCCACGTTGGCGGTGATCGTGATGCTGGTGTCGGGCCTGATCATCGTGGCCACCAGCCTGGCCACCTACATCGAGCTGCCGAGTCTGTTGTCGTTCAAGCGCTCGCTGCGCGTTGTCAGCCTGCTGGTGCTGGGCTGGATTGGCCTGGTCTGGCTGGGCTCTGGCAACTACTACAGCCGGCTGTCGGTGGGCTACTACCAGCAACAGGCGCAGGCAGCAGCCAGCCAGATCAGCCATGTGACCAACCATATCGAACAGAACCTGCAGGTGCTGCGCGGCATACCCAAAGTACTGGCAACCGAGCCGCAGCTGCAGGCGGCCCTGCGCCGCTTTGGAGCCGATGTCCTGCCCTCGCGCCTGCAGCCGGCGCTGCGCAGCCAGCGCTGGCTGCAGGACGCGCAGCTCGATGCCAGCAATCGTCTGTTGGCGATGTGGGCGATTCACCTGGGGGCCGATGTGGTCTGGCTGATGAATGCGGCAGGCGACTGCGTGGCCGCCAGCAACAGCGCCACACCGGTCAGCTTTGTCGGCAGCAACTTTGCCGATCGCGACTATTTTCAGCTGACACAGCGCGGCCAGCGCGGTGAGCAATACGCATTCGGGCGCGTCAGCAGCGCACCTGGCTTGTATTTTTCGGCCCCGGTGTTTGACGGCGGCCAGTTTGTCGGCGCGGTGGTGCTCAAACGCAACCTGGCCAATTTTTCTGGCTGGACGCAGCAGCTCACCGCTTTTTTGGTCGATGCCAACGGTGTCATCATCCTGACCGGTGACAAGCGCTGGGAATTCCTGGCAATGCCCGAGGCGCCCGTGCAGCAAATCAGCCAGACTGATCGACTGGCGCTGTACCGCAAGGACCACTTCGACACGCTGTCCATCACACCCTGGGGCAGCCGCGCCGACTTTCCCGCGGCGGTATTGCTGGGTGACGGCATTAGCCCGTGGATCTTGTCGTCCAAAGTGCTGTCGGGCAACGCCATATCGGTGTTTGTGGCAGAACCGCTTGATGCGCTGCTGCGGCATCAGACAGAGCGTTTATGGCTGTTCTTCTTGCTCGCGAGTGCCGGCAGCCTGCTGATCGTTGCCGCCTCGGTGGTGGTGGTGCATCTGCGCGAATCGGCCTTGATGCAAGCCGAGTTGCGCGTTGCCGCTACCGCGTTCGAGAGCCAGCAGGGCATGCTGATCACCGACGCGCAGCAAACTATCCTGCGTGTCAACCAAGCCTTTACCCGCATCACCGGCTACCCGGCGGATGAAGTGGTGGGCCAGGCACCGCGCCTGTTCCAGTCGGGTCACCACCCGCAGGCGTTCTATGAGGCCATGTGGGACAGCATCCATCGCAATGGCCTGTGGCAGGGTGAAGTCTGGAGCCAACGCAAGAACGGTGATATCTATCCCGAATGGCTGCTGATCACCGCTGTCAAGGACGAAGCCGGCACGGTGTCGCATTACGTGGGCACCTTTGCCGACATCACCGATCGCAAACAGGCCGAAGAAGAGATCAACAACCTGGCGTTTTACGACCCGCTGACCCGCCTGCCCAACCGCCGCTTGCTGCTGGACCGGCTGGGGCACGCCCTGGCATCCAGCGCGCGCAGTGGCCGCCAGGGTGCCCTGCTGTTCATCGACCTGGACAACTTCAAGGACCTCAACGACAGCCGTGGCCACCACATCGGCGACCAGCTGCTGCAACATGTGGCCCAGCGGCTGAGCGACTGCACGCGCGAGGGCGACACCACAGCGCGGCTGGGCGGCGACGAGTTTGTGGTCATGCTCGAAGACATGAGCGACAGTACGACCGAGTCGGCTGCCCAGGCTAGACAGGTTGGCAGCAAAATCCTGAGTGCGCTGAACCAACCCTATCAGCTCTCCGGTTTCAGCTACCGCAGCACGCCCAGCATTGGTGTCACGTTGTTTTCGGGTCACCAAAGCAGCATCGATGACTTGCTCAAGCGTGCCGACATGGCCATGTACCAGTCCAAGGCGGCCGGGCGCAACACGCTGCGCTTCTTTGACCCCGACATGCAGGCGGCGGCCAGCGCCCGCGCGGCCCTGGAGAACGACTTGCGTGAAGCCATTCACAAAAACCAGTTCCTGCTGTATTACCAGGCGCAAGTGGACCGCAGTGGTGCGCCCTTTGGGGCCGAGGTGCTGTTGCGTTGGCAGCACCCGCAACGCGGCATGGTGTCGCCGGCTGAATTCATCCCGCTGGCCGAAGCCTCCGGGCTGATTCTGCCGCTGGGCCACTGGGTGCTGGAGACCGCCTGTGCTCAGCTGGCGCGCTGGGCGCGTGACGCGCGTCTGGCGCACCTGACGGTGTCGGTCAACGTCAGCGCGCATCAGTTCCGCCACCCAGACTTTGTTGATAGCGTGATGGCGGTGCTTGACCATACCGGGGCCCGGCCGGACCGGCTCAAGCTGGAGTTGACCGAAAGTTTGCTGGTCACCGACGTGGAAGACATCATTGCCAAAATGACGGCCCTGAAAAGAATCGGTGTCGGTTTTTCGCTGGATGACTTTGGCACTGGCTACTCATCGCTGTCTTACCTGAAGCGGCTGCCACTGGACCAGCTGAAAATCGACCAGAGCTTTGTGCGCGACATCCTGACTGACCCCAACGACGCTGCCATCGCCAAGATGGTGATCGCCCTGGCCGAGAGCACGGGTCTGGCGGTGATTGCTGAAGGGGTGGAACGCCCTGCGCAGCGTGAATTCCTCGCCGGTCTGGGCTGCCACGCGTACCAGGGCTATCTGTTTGGCCGCCCCATGCCACAAGCAGACTTTGAAGACAGCATTTAGCGGGCATCAGGGACAATGCAGGGATGCACCTGATCATCCCCTATGCCAGCAGTCTGTCCGAAGGCTGTCAGGCGGCACAGCAAAGCCTGCGCTTGCTCCAGCTGCAACAACTGCTTAAACGCTTGTCGCCACTGCCGGCCGAGCCGGGTGATGCGTGGAGCCTGTCCACCCCGTGTGAGCGCGCACTGGCGCGGGCGCTGCAATTGCCCAACGCCGACGGTCAGATTCCCTGGGCCGCGCTGCATGCCCGCCAGCTTACCCCGCGGACCGGCACACCTGCACCCAGCGCAGAGACACTCCACCAGCCAAGTACCGGGCTAACTGACCCCGCAGATGCCTGGGCCTTCATCAGCTTGTGCCACTGGCAAGTCAACACGCACCATGTCGCCATGAGCCAGTTGCCGCTGCCCGACTTGACGGCTGCCGAATCGGATGCCTTGCTGGCCGCGATGCGCCCCTATTTTGCAGAGGATGGCATCACCCTGCACGCCGACCAGCCTGGCCGCTGGCTGGCGCAATCTGCCCGCTTTGCCGACATCGCCAGCGCCTCCATCGACCGCGTGGTCGGCCGCAACCTGGCCGCCTGGATGCCTGAGGGCAAAGCCGCCGCCCCGCTGCGTCGGTTGCAAAACGAAATGCAGATGTTGCTTTACACGCATCCAGTCAATGACGCGCGCGAGGCACGTGGCCTGCTGCCAATCAACTCATTCTGGCTCAGCGGCAGCGGCCGCCTGCCCGCCGATTACATCTTGCCCACCGCAAGCAGCCAGCCACAGGTCGCCGACAGCCTGCGCGCGCACGCCCTGTCCGAAAACTGGCCGGCCTGGACGCAAGCCTGGCACGCGCTGGAGGCCAGCCACATCCAGCCGCTGCTGCAGGCGCTGGCGCACGGTGAAGCGGTGCAACTCACGCTGTGCGGCGAACGCAGCAGCCAGCGCTGGATCAGCGGGCAAGGCGGGCTGTGGAAAAAAATGGCCGGCCTTTTTGCCAACCCGTCCGTCATCGATCTGCTCAGACTGGCAGAGGCCGCAGAAACCAGCCCCCCATCGTGAAAGGCATAAGCTATTATCTATATAGCTGCCAGCACAATCTCCGAAAGGGCTAGAGGCCAATTATTCATAAATTATTTCAGCCGTCCCCGGGGCT
>JAIFMT010000226.1 GCA_020048295.1 Rhodoferax sp. | reverse complement strand
TGCCATCGTGAGGCGTACCACGTAGGTCAGCCCGTCCGCCTCATTGTTAATATCAAGTTGATAGCTTTCAGCGCTTTATCCATATGGGCTGGAGGGTTAAAAAGCTTATAACTTTGTGCAGGACCATAGGCAGTGGAATGGCAGGCGTTGGCCGACTCGCGCGCAGCCATGTGCGGCTACGCGGTTGTCCCCCAGCACGGCGGGCTTCCTCGCTGATGCCGCGATGCCACGCATGGCTGCGCCCTCGGCACCCGGTATTGGTGGTTCTCGCGCGTGGCGCAACACACATCGCTTGCAAGATCAGGTTGACGGGGCGCTTGGCGTAGCGGCATCAAGGAGGAGGCCCGAAGGGCCGGGGGACAGCCGCGTAGCCAAGTGCCCCGTCAGCCTGATCGACACCGCTGCCGCAACCCACCAACCCCCAAAACCCCCTGCACGCCACCCGCCTGGCACAGTGCACACAACAAGCGTGGTGTCTGAACAAGCGTGTTGACCCGGTTGATGGCGCGCCAGGGTTACGATGTTCAGCCCGCCTTGTTGGCCGCCCGACACCGGTCGCTGCCGGCAGCCCAGATCAACCACAGCACGGATAAACCAAGATGAAGCAGTTATGGATAGGTTTGATTTGCGCCAGCACTGGCGTACTGGCTGGCGCAAGCCAGGTGGCACCAGTCCTGTCCGGGGCCAAGCCGCAACCCGAGATTCTGGTCAAAGGGCTGGCGCATCCGTGGGGCCTGACCTTCATTGATGCGCAGCACCTGCTGGTCAGCGAGCGGCCCGGGCGCTTGCGGCTGGTCACGCTGCCCGGTCAGGTCGGCCCGGCCATCAGCGGGCTGCCGCCCATCCACACGGCGGGCCAGGGCGGCCTGCTTGATGTGCTGGTCGACAGCCAGTTTGCCAGCAACCGCACGCTGTACTTTTGCTACGCCGAGCCCGGCGCGCAGGGCCAGCTCAATTCCACCGCGCTGGCATCGGCCCGGCTGTCAGAAGATGCCAGTCGCCTGGAGCAGCTCAAGCTGCTGTTCAGCCAGCAACCCAAGGTGTCAGGCAACGCCCATTTTGGCTGCCGGATTGTGGAGCACCCCGACGGCACGCTGTTTCTCACCCTGGGCGACCGCTACCACCGCATGCAGGACGCGCAGACGCTGGACAACCACCTTGGCAAAGTGGTGCGCCTGCACAAAGATGGCCGCATTCCCGCAGACAACCCGCTGGTCGGCAAGGCGGGTGCCGCCAAAGAAATCTGGAGCTGGGGCCACCGCAATGTGCAGGGGGCAGCCTGGGGTCCGGACGGCGCGCTATGGACCGTGGAGCACGGCCCGCAAGGCGGCGACGAGCTGAACCGCCCGCAGCCCGGCAAAAACTACGGCTGGCCAGTCATCACCTACGGCGAACAATACGGTGGCGGGCCGATTGGCCAGGGCATCCAGACGCAGCCCGGCATGGAACAGCCACTTCATCAATGGACACCGTCGATGGCCCCATCCGGCCTGGCGTTTATCACCAGCGCGCGCTACGGCCCGGCGTGGCAGGGCAGCTTGCTGGTGGGCTCGCTCAAATTTCGCTACCTGGCCCGGCTGGAGTTACAGGGCGGCCGGGTGCTGCGCGAAGAGAAATTGCTGCAAGACCTGGGCGAACGCATCCGCGCCGTGCGCCAGGGCCCGGACGGGCTGATGTATCTGCTGACCGACAGCGCCAATGGCATGCTGCTGCGGCTCAGCCCCCGCTGACCCTATCGCGCTGATTTGGAAAAACGATGACGCAGAGCCTCGCATTTTTCTAAACTGGGCCTCGCTCTGGCGAACCCGAGTTAACCCACCCCTCAAGGAGATGACCATGACAAGCACCCAACCCAGTACCGCCGGCCAATGCCCGGTGATGCACGGCGGCAATACCTCTAGCGGCAAGTCCAACATGGCCTGGTGGCCCAACGCGCTGAAGCTGGACATCTTGCACCAGCACGACCGCAAGACCAACCCGCTGGGTGCTGACTTCAACTACCGCGAAGAAGTCAAGAAGCTCGACGTGGCCGCGCTCAAAAAAGACCTGCACGCGCTGATGACCGACAGCCAGGACTGGTGGCCCGCTGACTGGGGCCACTACGGCGGCCTGATGATCCGCATGGCCTGGCACTCGGCGGGCACTTACCGCATTGCCGACGGCCGGGGCGGTGGCGGCCACGGCAACCAGCGTTTTGCGCCGCTGAACTCGTGGCCCGACAACGTGAACCTCGACAAGGCGCGCCGCCTGCTGTGGCCCATCAAAAAGAAATACGGCAACCAGCTCAGCTGGGCCGACCTGATTTTGCTGGCCGGCACCATCGCCTATGAATCCATGGGCCTGAAGACTTTTGGCTTTGCCTTTGGCCGCGAAGACATCTGGCACCCCGAGCAAGACACCTACTGGGGTTCCGAGAAAGAATGGCTGGCTCCCAGCGGCAGCGAAGGCAGCCGCTACTCTGGCGAGCGCGACCTGGACAACCCGCTGGCCGCCGTGATGATGGGCCTGATCTACGTCAACCCCGAAGGCGTGGACGGCAAGCCCGACCCTTTGAGAACCGCCCGCGACGTGCGCATCACCTTTGAGCGCATGGCCATGAACGACGAGGAAACTGTGGCTCTCACCGCTGGCGGCCACACGGTCGGCAAGTCGCACGGCAATGGCAGTGCGGCCAACCTCGGCCCAGCGCCCGAGGCGGCTGATCTGCAAGAACAAGGCCTGGGCTGGATCAACCACAGCACCCGTGGCATTGGCCGCGACACCGTGACCAGCGGCATTGAAGGGGCCTGGACCACCCACCCCACGCAGTGGGACAACGGCTACTTCAGCCTGCTGCTGGGCTACGACTGGGAACTCAAAAAGAGCCCCGCTGGTGCCTGGCAATGGGAGCCGATCAACATCAAGGAAGAAGACAAGCCGGTGGATGTAGAAGACCCCAGCATCCGCCTCAACCCGATCATGACCGATGCCGACATGGCCATGAAGATGGACCCGGCGTACCGCAAGATCTCGGAGCGCTTCCACCAAGACCCGGCCTACTTCACAGAAACCTTTGCCCGCGCCTGGTTCAAGCTGACCCACCGCGACCTGGGCCCCAAAGCCCGCTACATCGGCCCTGACGTGCCAGCTGTTGACCTGATTTGGCAAGACCCGGTGCCCGCTGGTCGCACCGACTACGACGTGGCGGCGGTCAAAGCCAGGATTGTTGCTAGCGGCCTGAGCATCAGCGAGCGTGTCGCCACTGCCTGGGACAGCGCCCGCACCTTCCGTGGCTCGGACAAGCGCGGCGGTGCCAATGGCGCGCGCATCCGGCTTGAGCCCCAAAAAGACTGGGAAGGCAACGAGCCCGCGCGCCTGGCCAAAGTGCTGGCGGTGCTGGAAGGCATTGCAGCTGAAACAGGTGCCAGTGTGGCCGATGTGATCGTGCTGGCGGGCAACACTGGCGTGGAGCAGGCGGCACAAGCCGCAGGTTTTGATCTGAGCGTGCCGTTTGCACCAGGACGTGGCGATGCCAGCGCTGCCATGACCGATGCGGCATCGTTCGACGTGCTGGAGCCGGTGGCAGACGGTTTTCGCAACTGGATGAAGAAGGACTACGTTGTTACCGCTGAAGAGCTGCTGCTGGACCGCGCGCAACTGATGGGCTTGACCGCACATGAGATGACCGCGCTGGTGGGCGGCATGCGCGTGCTGGGCAGCAATTTTGGCGGCACCCCGCATGGCGTGTTCACCGACCGCGTGGGCGTGCTGACCAACGACTTCTTCGTCAACCTGACCGACATGGCCTACCGCTGGATACCCACCGGGCGCAATAGTTACCAGATCATCGATCGCAAGACGGGCACCGCCAAATGGACCGCCACCCGCGTTGACTTGGTGTTTGGCTCCAACGCGATTCTGCGGGCCTATGCCGAGCTGTATGCGCAAGACGACAACCGCGAGAAGTTCGCCCGCGACTTCATCGCCGCCTGGACCAAGGTGATGAACGCTGATCGCTTCGATCTGGCGTAAACGCAGCCGCTCAGCCTGCCAGCACAGGCTGAGCTGGTATCAATGCGGTTGTGCTTGATATAGAGTTGATAGCTTCTAGCGCTTTACTCATAAGGGCTAGAGGCCTAAAAAGCTTATGAAAACTACTTGGGTGCCAGCACCGCCATGGTGATGCGTGAGGCACAGGTGAGTTCACCCGCGTCGTTGCGCAGGTCAATTTGCCAGACCTGGGTGGTGCGCCCAATGTGTACCGGGCGCGCGGTGCCGGTGACCCAGCCGCTGCGCACACCACGCAGGTGGTTGGCGTTGATGTCCAGCCCCACCGCCTGATGACCAGGCGGGCTGGCGTAATTGGCCGCCAGCGTGCGCGCATCCACCGGCACGCGGGCGGTAATGAAGTCGTCGCCCACCGCCAAAAATTCAATGCCCAGGTGGCTGACCGCCGAGTTGGCGCTCATGGCGGTGATGGCTTCGACAGAAATGGGGTGTTGCCAGAGGGGAGTGGTCATGATGAAAGTGTGCACAGTTCGCGTAAGGTTTTGGAAAGTGGTTTGACCCGCTGCTGGCTGAAGGCATCACCCGGCAAATGGCCTGACAGCGCTTGCTCAAACTCAGGGTTGGCAAACAGCGCCTGGAACTCTGCCGCCAGATAGTCGCGCAAGTCGCGCTGCGCGGCACGGCACTCGGCCAGCAATTCTGGTCGCCGGTCGGCCACGGTGATGATGTCTTCAAGGTCGTGGCTGCCCAGAAAGTCTGGCTTGCCACTGGCATCGTTACCCCGGTCCTTGAAGGCTTCCAGCTTGGTGCCAATGAACACCGGCGCAGCGATGAGCCGGATGGTTTTGCCGCTGGGCAGCGTCATGTGCTGGGCCGTTTCCAGCGCCAGCGGATACCAGCGGTTGGCAAAACCCAGGATTTCCTTCACCGTGGGCATCAGGTCAAGCGTGATGCTTTGGTACACCCAGCGGCAAATCGGCGCTTCGGGCCGCATGTCATTGCAAAAGCCACGGGCACGCACCTGCTTTTCGATGGCGTGGTAATCATGCACGGTCAGCGCCTGAGCCACGATGTCCACGTCTTCGGTCATGCGAATGCGGTCGGGTCGCTCTTGCGTCAGCAAGAGGCCGGTGGCGCAACCGCCGACAAAAATCACACTTTCACAGACAGGGCCAAGCGCCTGCGCTACCAGTTCCAGAATCGCGAGGTTGGGGTTATTCAGCGCGGCCATCAGGTCATCCTTTCTTCCAGCAGTTGACGGGCCAGTTCGCGTTCGCGGGCCTGACCCATGCGCAAGGCATCAAAAAGTGCCAGCAACTGGTACAAAGGCGGGTCAGCGATGGCGGCCAGGGGCAGCTTGGGATACAGCGGCAGTAGCGCACTGCCGCGCGTGATGCCGTCGGCATGGGGCCACACGGGCGGCAGCTCGTCGGCAAACAGCACCTTGGATTTGAGGGGCTCCACGCCGAACGCCGTCGGAAAACCCATGGTGACCTCGCCCCGCACTGCCGGGAAAAAGTAGGGTGCTCCAAAAAACACCATCGGTCTAAATGCCGCCATGACCAGCGTGGGCGCATCGTTCACCTCGGTCAACAAGCGGGCGGCGCGAAGCCGTGCCATGCAGGCGTGGGCCTCAAACTGTGACATGTGCATGCATTGCGCCAGCGCCAGGTAGGGCAGCTTTTGACCCGCCAGACACACCAGCTTGAAGGCCATGGCCAGGTCTTGCGGTTTGAGCGACCATTGTGAATGGCCTAGACGGGATGTGATGCCAGATAAACTCATTAAGTGCTGTATTCAGTATGCATATGGAATATGCCACGAAATACAACGATATTCAAGACAGCATCACAAGATATTTGCAATATGCATATTGAAAATCTGGTTGCATAGCCACGCCACGCATCACCCTTGCTGCGGAGCGACGTGGCCCACACTCGGGCAGCGCTTGTACAACGCCAAACGCTCCCGCCAGCCAGCGCCGCGCAGCGGCTACCATGCAGCCCTGTTTTTAACTGCATTGAGGGACGCTGATGATTGATGGTTTGGTATCCGGGCGGCTGCTGGATGACCCCGAGCAGCGCGTGGGCAAAGGCGACAGCCGCTTTGTGGTGGCCAAGCTTCGCGCCGTTGCCGGCGATGGTGAACCATTGATCGTCAATGTGATCGCCTTTGACGACGCAGCTTGCGCGGCGCTGCTGGCGCTGCGCGATGGCGATGCGCTGGCGCTGGCCGGCAGCCTGACCCCCAAAGCCTGGACCGACAAGCAGGGCTTCGTCAAACCCGCGCTGGACCTGATTGCCCGCCGGGTGCTGAGCGCCTACCCCGACGATTAGACTCAACGCCTTGGCGTTGCCAGCCAGCCACGTCCGGGTGGCTGCTGGTGTGCCCCGTTGAATTTCATGCTTTCAAACCGAGTGATGCCCCATGTTTCAATACCTCACCATTCCCGTCACCGCTTTTGACCAGAACTGTTCGCTGGTCTGGTGCGACCAGACGCTGCAGGCTGCCGTCATCGACCCCGGGGGCGACCTCGACGAGATCATTGCTGAGGCGCAGCGGCTGAACCTCAAACTGGAACAAATCTGGCTGACCCACGCGCACATTGACCACGCCGGTGGCACCGGCGAACTCGCCGAGCGGCTGCACTTGCCGATCATCGGCCCGGGTGAGGGCGACCAGTTCTGGATCGACGGCCTGCCCGCGCAAAGCAAGATGTTTGGCTTTCCACCGGCCAAATTGTTCAAGCCAACGCGCTGGCTGCACGATGGCGACAGCGTCAGTGTGGGCCATTGCACGCTGCAGGTGCGCCACTGCCCGGGTCACACGCCGGGCCATGTGGTGTTTTACTCGCCCGAGGCCAAGCGTGCGTTTGTTGGCGACGTGCTGTTTGCCGGCTCAATTGGCCGCACCGACTTTCCGCAGGGCGACCACGCCACGCTGATTGCCAGCATCAAGCAGCGGCTGTGGCCGATGGGCGACGACACGGTGTTTATCCCCGGCCACGGCCCCGAGAGCACTTTTGGCCGCGAGCGACGCAGCAACCCGTATGTGGCCGATTAGGCTGTCTGCACACCGCCTGAGCAGCAGCGCATGAATCAGATCAGTCTGGCACCAAAGCCCGCGGTTCCTGGCCTGATGGTTGGGATGGGCCTGTTTTTGCTGGTGTTGGGCGGCTGGCTGGTCTGGGACCTGGGCCGCATTCGAGACGAAATTCTGGCTGACCAGACCGAACTGGCACTGCAGCGCAGTCAGGTCATTGGCCAAACCCTGGCGAAAACCCTGCTGGCCGCTGACTATGTGCTGCGTGATGCGGCGGGACACACGCAGCCAAGTGACCTGGCCTACCCGCCTCCCGACCCTCAGCGCCAGCGCGACCTCAGCGCCATGCTGCTTGAGCGGGCGCAAACCGTGCCGGGCATGTTCAACCTGGCCGTGTTTGACCGCCAATGCGTGATTGTGAACAGTGGTCGCAACCTGAATGTCGGCTATCGCAGCCATGCGTCGGTATGCCAGGCGCGTCAGGCGCAGGCCGACGACAAGCCCCATTTTCAGTATCTGCCGGCAACCCAGTCGGCATCCGGGCGCCCTGTGCTGGTGGCCTCGCGCAACATCCGCGCGGCCGACGGCGTGTTTTTAGGCGGTGTGCTGGCGGTGATCGAGTTGACCTACCTGCAACAATGGCTCGACACCCTGGATGTCAGTCGCGATGACAACCTGACCCTGTTAGATACCGATGGCGTTTTGCTGGCCAGAAACCCCAGCTTGCCTGACAAACTGGGGCAGCGTATTCAGGACCCGGTATTCCAGCCGATCTTTGGACAGCCAGCAGCCAGCGCCGTTCGGTGGGCTGAGTCACCGCTGGACGGACGGTCCCGCATCTTTGCCCTGAGTCGCATCGATCCGTTTCCGATCTGGGTGGTGGTGGGTCGGGACAAGGCGCATGCGCTGGCCGACTGGCAGCGGCACATGGTGCAGCTGGGCGCAGGCTACCTGGGTCTGCTGGCCTTGGGTTGGGCCCTGGCCCATAGCCATCTGGCCGGCCTGCGCCAACGGGCGCAGCTTGTCGCCAGCCGGCGTTTGACCTTGGCTGTGCTCAATGCGCTACCGCACCAGGTGGCGGTGCTCGATGCCCAGGGATGCATTCTGGAGGTCAACCAGGCCTGGATTGATTTTTCAACCAGCAATAGCCCACACCCGCCCTATAGCGCCGACCGCACCCACGTTGGCGTCAACTATCTGGAGGTGTGCCGAGCCCCCGAAGTCGGTGCTGCCCAGGACCTGATTGAGGCAAGTCAGGCCTACGTCGGCATTTTGAATGTGTTGCAGGGCAAGCAAGCGCTGTTTACCCTGGAATACCCGTGCCATTCACCCACCGAACAGCGCTGGTTCGCCATGGCGGTCACACCTCTGCCAGAAGTCGGCGGGGCCGTGGTGGTGCATACCAACATCACCGAGCGGCGGCTGGCCGAAGACCAGGTCCGCAACCTGGCTCACCATGACAGCCTGACCGGCCTGCCCAACCGCCGCTTGCTGGAAGACCGGCTGGTGCGGGCGGTGCATGAATGCCGCCGCCAGCATCAACATGCGGCGGTACTGATGATTGACCTGGACCGCTTCAAGCCTTTGAACGACCAACACGGCCATGCCGCAGGTGACCAGTTGCTGATTGAGGTGGGGCGCAGATTGCGGCTTTGCCTGCGCGCGCTCGACACGGCTTCACGTCTGGGTGGGGATGAATTTGTGGTGGTGCTGAACGGGCTGGATGCCCAACCCGATCAGGCGCGGCTACAGGCGCACGCGGTCGCTGAAAAAATCCGCAATTCGCTGGCGCAGCCCTACCCGCTGTGGCTCAACGGCAGCACCCCATCAGCGGCGCTGAACTACACCTGCAGCGCCAGCCTGGGGCTGGTGCTGCTCGACGGTACCGAGACGGATGCTGCGGTGCTGCTGCAGCGCGCTGACGAGCCCTTGTACCGGGCCAAGTCGGCCGGGCGCAACAACGTTCAGGTCGGCTGAAGCTTGTTGCGCGGGTGCAGCTGGCCCAGGGCTACATCATGCCCAGCATTTTCGGGAACCAGGTGGACAAGCCAGGCCAGTAGGTCACCAGCATCAAGAATGCCAGCATCGACAGCAGCCACGGCCACACCGCGACCGTCAGCTCGGTGATACCCATCTTGGTGATGCCCGAAGCCACGTACAGGTTCAGCCCCACCGGCGGGTGGCACATGCCCACTTCCATGTTCACCACCATGATGATGCCGAAGTGCACCGGGTCGATGCCCAGCTTCATGGCCACCGGAAACAAAATCGGCGCAAAGATCAGCACGATGGAGGACGGTTCCATGAAATTGCCCGCCAGCAGCAAGATCACGTTCACCGCCAGCAAAAAGGTGATCATGCCCAGGCCGTTGCCCAGCATCCAGTCGGCCAAGGCTTGCGGAATGTTCTCGTTGGTCATGATGAAGCTGAACAGCACCGCGTTGGTGATGATGTACAGCAGCATGGCCGACATATTGGCAGAGTTGAGCAGCACCTTGGGCACGTCTTTCAGGCCCATGTCCTTATAAACAAACACCGCCACGACAAACGCATACACCGCGCTCATCGCCGCTGCTTCAGTGGGCGTGAACAGGCCGGTGTAAATGCCGCCCATCACGATGATGATCAG
>JAIFMT010000082.1 GCA_020048295.1 Rhodoferax sp. | reverse complement strand
CATGACCACCCCAGACCTGCAAACCGTCCCGATCCACCTGGCTGAACGCAGCTACAACATTGCCATCCGTGGCTCACTTTTTGACAACCCCTTAAGCTACGCCGAACTACCTCAGGCCGCGGCGGCGCTGATCGTTACCAACACCAAGGTGGGCCCACTGTACGCCGAGCGCCTGCAACGGGCTCTGTCCGCCAAGTTTGGGCAAATTCACACCGTGGTGCTGCCTGACGGCGAAGAGTACAAAACCTGGCAAAGCCTGAACCTGATTTTTGATGCGCTGCTGGGCCATGGCTGCGACCGCAAAACCACGCTGTTTGCGCTGGGTGGTGGTGTGGTCGGCGACATGACCGGGTTTGCTGCGGCCAGCTACATGCGCGGCGTGCCCTTTGTGCAGGTGCCGACCACCTTGCTGGCGCAGGTTGATTCATCCGTGGGTGGCAAAACCGCCATCAACCACCCGCTGGGCAAAAACATGATCGGCGCGTTTTACCAGCCGCTCAAGGTGGTGTGCGACCTTGACACCCTTAAAACCCTTCCGCAGCGCGAACTCAGCGCCGGCCTGGCCGAAGTCATCAAATACGGCCCGATTGCCGACATGGATTTTCTTGCCTGGATCGAAGCCCATCTTGAGGCGATCCTGTCACGCGAGCCCGCTGCGCTGGCGCATCTGGTGCGTCGCAGCTGTGAAATCAAGGCCCAAGTGGTGGGTCAAGACGAGCGCGAAGCGGGTTTGCGTGCCATCCTGAACTTTGGCCACACCTTTGGCCACGCGATTGAAGCCGGCCTGGGGTTTGGTGTCTGGCTGCACGGCGAGGCGGTGGGCTGCGGCATGGTGATGGCCGCACAACTGTCGGCACGCCTGGGCCTGGTGGATGCATTTTTTGTCAACCGCCTGACCCAGCTGATTCACAAAGCCGGCTTGCCAACCCGGGCACCGGTACTGCCCGGCCCAGACAACGCCGGGCGCTACCTGGATCTGATGCGCGTGGACAAGAAAGCCGAGGCCGGTGAGATCAAGTTTGTGCTGATTGACAAACCGGGCCGAGCCGTGGTGCGCGCTGCGCCCGACGCGCTGGTGCGCTTGGTGATTGATGCATGCTGCGCCTGAATGCTTTGCAAACTATAGCTGCCAGCGCATACTCCGTAAGGGCTAGAGCCTAATTTCTTATATAAATGATAAACCTGGCTGTTTACGCCTGTGACCCGGCGCATTCGCGCGGCAGGCGCTATGCGCAGGCACCCGCACCCACGCGCACAGAATTTCAGCGTGACCGCGACCGCATTGTGCACAGCAGTGCGTTTCGGCGGCTGGTCTATAAAACCCAGGTTTTTCTAAACCACGAAGGTGATTTGTTTCGCACCCGGCTGACGCATTCGCTTGAGGTGGCGCAATTGGGCCGCTCCATTGCGCGCTCGCTCGGGCTCAACGAAGACCTGGTGGAAACCATCGCCTTGGCGCACGACCTGGGTCACACGCCGTTTGGTCACGCTGGACAGGACGCGCTGAACGACTGCATGGCCGCGTTTGGCGGGTTTGAGCACAACCTGCAAAGCCTGCGGGTGGTGGATTTGCTGGAAGAGCGCTACCCCGACTTCGACGGACTGAACCTGACTTTCGAGACCCGTGAGGGCATTCTCAAGCACTGCCCGATCAGCCAGGCGCAGCTGCTGGAGGCCACAGAGCCCGGCGGTGTAGCGCTGCGGTTTTTGCAGCACACGCAGCCCAGTCTGGAGGCGCAGCTGTGCAATCTGGCCGATGAAATTGCCTACAACGCGCATGACATCGACGACGGCGTGCGCTCCGGCCTGATCACACTGGCGCAGCTACAGGCGGTGCCGCTGTTTGATGACTTTCGGCAGCAGGTGCTGGCGGACTACCCGCAGTTGAACCAGGCCGACCAAGGCCGGCGCTTGTTGTATGAGTCCATCCGCCGGATGCTGAGCGCGCAGGTGTATGACGTGATCGCCGCCACCCAGGGCGCGTTGGATGCGGCCCGGCCAGCCAGTGCCGATGCGGCGCGCCAGTTGCCGGCGCTGGTGCAGTTTGGCGCGACCATGCATCGCCAATCCAAGGCACTGAAAGCGTTTTTGCTACAGCAGTTGTACCGTCACCCGCAAGTCATTCAGACCACCGGGCAGGCCAAGCAGGTGGTGCGCGACCTGTTTGCGGCGTACCTGCGCGCGCCGCAGCAAATGCCTGAAAACCACCAGCGCCGTGCCCGCATGGTGTCGCACCCACTGGGTGGCGTGCAAACCGATGCCGACTGCGTCCAGGCCCGTGCGGTAGCCGATTACATTGCCGGCATGACCGACCGGTTTGCCGCCCGCGAGCACCAGCGCATCACCGGGCAGCGTTTGTTTACCCAGGAAAACCCATGATTAAAACCGAGCAAATCGTTGCCGATACCGTTGCCTGGCTGGAGCGTGCGGTGATCGCACTGAACCTGTGCCCGTTTGCCAAAAGCGTCCACGTCAAGGGGCAGGTGCACTACGCCGTCAGCCGCGCCACCAGCCACCAGACCTTGCTCGACGACTTGAAAAATGAGCTAAATAGCCTTGTAGCCCTTGATGCCTCTGCGCGAGACACTACATTGTTTATAGTGCCAGAGGGCATGGATGATTTCCTCGATTTTAATGATTTTCTCGACGATGCCGATCAGGCACTGGTTGACCTTGACCTTGACGGTGTGTTGCAAATCGCCTCGCTGCACCCGCGCTACCAGTTTGCCGGCACCCTTGAGAACGACATCACCAACTACACCAACCGTTCGCCCTACCCCACGCTGCACCTGCTGCGTGAAGACAGCATTGACCGCGCCGTGGCGGCCTTTCCGAACCCCGAGACGATTTTTGAGTCCAATATGCAGACCTTGCAGCAACTCGGACCCGATGGCTGGGCAGCCTTGAAGGTGGGGCCGACCCCATGCGTCAATGTTGAAGGCAAGCCCAAGTAACTGACTGTCATTCCTGCGCAGGCGGGAATCCAGTGGGATGATTCACGCATGACTCAAAGAAAATCTGCTCGTACACCATTGCAGGCCAGTGCTGCTGCCAGCCCTGCACCCCACCCTCTGGCCGACGACATCCGCCCGGGCCAGTCGCTTGAACTGCTCAAAGAGCTGCACATCCTGACCCGCGAGGGCCGGCTCAACCAGGACTCGCGACGCAAGCTCAAGCAGGTCTATCACCTGTACCAGTTCATCGAGAAACTGCTGCTTGAACTGCCGCCGGGGGTCACGCTGGCCGACCACGGTGCTGGCAAGTCCTATCTGGGCTTCATTTTGTACGACCTGTTTTTCAAGCAGCGCGCCGACGGCCATATTTACGGCATTGAGACTCGCTCCGAACTGGTGCAAAAGTCGCAAAAACTGGCGCAAAAGCTGGGCTTCGAGCGCATGACGTTCCTGAATCTCAGCGTGGCGCAGTCGGCGCAATCTGACTTGCTGCCTGAGCGCATTGACATCGTCACCGCGCTGCACGCCTGTGACACCGCCACCGACGATGCCATCGCTTTTGGCCTGCAAAAGCAGGCACGTTTCATGGTGCTGGTGCCGTGTTGCCAGGCCGAGGTGGCCAGGGTGCTAAGCCAGCACAAGGCCTTGTCGCTGTCGCGCACGCCGTTGTCAGAATTGTGGCGGCATCCGCTGCACACGCGCGAAATGGGCAGCCAGATCACCAATGTGTTGCGCTGTCTGTACCTGGAAGCGCGCGGCTACCAGGTCACGGTCACTGAACTGGTGGGCTGGGAGCACAGCATGAAAAACGAGCTCATCATTGCCCGCCACACCGGTCAGCCCAAACACGCCGCCGCACAACGCCTGCGCGCGCTGCTCGACGAATTTGGTTTGAATTCGCTGCTCGACCTGCGCTTTACCGGTCTGAAATAATTGGGGTCAGAGTCGAATTATTTTGGACTGAAAGGGCCTTGCCATGGCCAGACTGCCGCGCCTTACCCTGCCGGATTACCCGCACCATGTGATTCAGCGGGGCAATAACCGCCAGCCGATTTTTGCCACGCCTGCTGACTACCAGCGCTTACTTGACATCCTTGAAGACAACGCAAAGAAGTTTGAGGTCGCCATTCACGCCTATGTGCTGATGAGCAACCACATCCATCTGCTGGCCACGCCGCAAACCGCAGAAGGCTTGCCGCTGATGATGCAGGCGCTGGGCCGCAGCTATGTGCGCTATTTCAATGCCACCCAGCAGCGCAGCGGCACGCTGTGGGAGGGGCGCTACAAATCGACGTTGATCCAGTCCGAGCGCTACCTGCTGGCGTGCATGGCCTACATCGACCTCAATCCGGTGCGTGCCGGCATGAGCGCGCGGGCGCAAGACTACCCGTGGTCCAGCCATGGTCACTACATCGGTTTGCGAGCCGATCGGCTGATCACGCCGCATGCACTGTTTTGGGAGCTGGGCAACACGCCATTCGCCCGCGAAGCCGCTTACGCCGAAATGGTGCATGCCGGCATCAACCCGGTGCAGCAGGCCGCCCTGACCGATGCCACCTTGCGCGGCTGGGCCTTGGGCGAGGCTGATTTTGTGGCGAATTTGCAAAGGCGGACGCAGCGGCGTGTCAGCAAGGGTGCCGCTGGTCGGCCATTTTCCGTCAATAGTCCTAATAAAAAGTAGCCTCTAGCGCATTATCAGAAAGCGTTTATAGCTACAAATATGATATGTCCCCAATTAAATTGTTAATTGTGATTTTGAAAATTAATCTGACTCTGACCCCAATTAATTTGTTTGGCACTGTTGTTGCAATGCGGTAAAGTTCACTTCTTTCGACACTTTTAGGAGCGCGCCAATGACGACGGCTGCCGAGATTTCGCATCTCCAGGATCAGGGTTTGTATTCTTCTGCTGCTGAGCACGATGCTTGCGGCGTGGGTTTTGTGGCGCACATCAAGGGTGCCAAGTCGCATGACATTGTGAAAAATGCGCTGAAAATTCTTGAAAACCTTGACCATCGGGGTGCCGTTGGCGCTGACAAGCTGATGGGCGACGGCGCGGGCATTCTGATCCAGCTGCCCGATGCGCTGTACCGTGAAGAAATGGCCGCCGTGGGTGTCACGCTGCCGCCACCCGGTGAATACGGCGTGGGCATGGTGTTTTTGCCCAAAGAACACGCCAGCCGCCAGGCCTGCGAGCAAGAGCTGGAGCGCGCCGTCAAGGCCGAAGGCCAGGTGTTGCTGGGTTGGCGCGATGTGCCGGTGAACCGCGACATGCCGATGTCGCCTAACGTGCGCAAGAAAGAGCCGATATTGCGGCAAATTTTCATTGGCCGTGGCACCGATGTCATCGTGCAGGACGCG
>JAIFMT010000047.1 GCA_020048295.1 Rhodoferax sp. | reverse complement strand
GTGGCCAGTTGCTTCATCAGGGCCGGGCTTATGCAGGCATCGGTCGCCATGAAACCCAGCATGGTGGCCATGTTGGGGCGAATCATGCCCGCGCCTTTGCTGATGCCGGTGACGCTGACCAGTGCCCCGTCGATCATCACCTGTGCGCCAAAGGCTTTGGCCACGGTATCGGTGGTCATGATGGCCTCAGCGGCGCGCAGCCAGTGGTCTGGACGGGCATCGGCTATGGCCGCATCGAGCCCGGCTTCGATGCGCTCAATCGGCAGGGTCTCCATGATGACACCGGTAGAAAACGGCAATACCTGCTGCGCTGACAAGCCCACGCGCGCCGCCAGTGCAGCGCAGGTGCTCATGGCGCGTGCCAGCCCATCGGCACCGGTGCCCGCATTGGCATTGCCGGTATTGATCAGCATGGCGCGGATGTCCTGGCCCTGGGTGCCGCTCTGCGCCAGATGCTCACGGCAAATTTGCACCGGTGCGGCACAAAAGCGGTTTTGCGTGAACACGCCGGCCACTGAGGCCTGCGCATCGATCAAGACAACGGTCAAATCCTTGCGGTTGGCTTTGCGAATACCCGCTTCAGTGACACCAATGCGCACGCCAGCAATAGGAAATAATTCAGCAGGATTGGGAGCAGAAAGGTTGACAGGCATGGTTTTTCTCTCGGGAAAAGTGTGATGTTGGTGAAATCTGGAACGAAAAAATCGGGCACAAGGCCCGATTTTGCTGTGCATTCATGTCACGCCAGCTTGCCGTGGCAGTGTTTGTATTTTTTACCGCTACCGCAAGGACAGGGATCGTTACGACCCACCCGTGGCACCGCCTTGGCGATCGTTTCCGCATCCACCGTGGTTTGCACTTCGCCGGTTTCAGTGGGTGCGCTGTAGGTCACATTGGTCATGTGCTCGGCACGGCTTTCCAGTTCGGCCGCTGCCCGACTGGCCTCTTCGTTGGACTGGATACGTACTGTCATCAGCACTTTCGTGACTTCGTTCTTCACCGCGTCGAGCATCTGGCCAAACAGCTCAAACGCCTCGCGCTTGTATTCCTGCTTGGGTTGTTTCTGCGCGTAGCCACGCAAATGAATGCCCTGGCGCAGATAGTCCAGCGCGCTCAAGTGGTCGCGCCAGTTGGTGTCGATGCTTTGCAGCAACACCATGCGCTCAAACTGGGTGAAGTTGTCGTTACCCACCTGCGCCACCTTGGTCTCAAACGCCTGGTTGGCGTGTTTGACCACGGTATCAAGCAAATCATGATCGGTGATGGCACTGGCCGCATTGACCTGGTGCTGCAGCGCGAGTGTGATTTGCCACTCGTCTTGCAGCAGCTTTTCAAGCGCTGGCAAATTCCACTGCTCTTCAACGGACTCAACTGGCACATATTGACGCACGATGTCCTGAAAACAGCCCTCACGCAGCGACTGAACTTGCGCCGAAAGATCGGTGGCATCAAGAATTTCGTTGCGCTGCTGGTAAATCACCTTGCGCTGGTCATTTGACACATCGTCGTATTCCAGCAATTGCTTGCGCATGTCAAAGTTGCGCGCCTCCACCTTGCGCTGGGCACTTTCGATGCTGCGCGTCACAATGCCGGCTTCAATGGCCTCGCCTTCGGGCATTTTGAGGCGATCCATGATGGCCTTGACGCGATCGCCGGCAAAAATACGCATCAGCGAGTCGTCCAGGCTCAGGTAAAACCGCGACGAACCGGGATCGCCCTGACGGCCTGAGCGACCACGCAATTGGTTGTCAATGCGGCGCGACTCATGCCGTTCGGTGGCGATGATGCGCAAACCACCCAGGCTGGTGACAAGCTCGTGGTCTTTGGTCCACTGGGCGCGCAAAGCATCGAGCTGAGTCTGCCTTTGCGCAGCGTCAAGCGTTTCATCCAGTTCAATGGCCTCAATCAACTTGCTGATGTTGCCGCCGAGCACGATATCGGTGCCCCGGCCTGCCATGTTGGTGGCAATGGTGATCATTTTGGTACGACCCGCCTGCGCCACGATATCGGCCTCACGCGCGTGTTGCTTGGCGTTAAGCACCTGGTGCGGTAGCTTTTCTTTTTCCAGCAACTGCGCAATGACTTCGGAGTTCTCGATGGAGGTGGTGCCGACCAACACCGGTTGCCCCCGCTCATAACATTCGCGAATGTCCTGAATCGCGGCGTTGTACTTTTCAGCGGTGGTTTTATAGACCCGATCAAGCTGGTCATCACGGCGACTGGGCTGATTGGGCGGAATCACCACAGTTTCAAGCCCGTAAATTTCCTGAAATTCGTAGGCTTCGGTATCGGCCGTGCCCGTCATACCGGCCAGTTTGCTGTAAAGACGGAAATAATTCTGGAAAGTGATTGATGCCATGGTCTGGTTTTCAGGCTGGATGGCCACACCTTCCTTGGCCTCCACCGCCTGGTGCAGGCCGTCACTCCAACGCCTGCCGGTCATCAATCGCCCGGTGAACTCGTCCACAATGACCACTTCACCGGCCTGCACCACATAGTGCTGATCACGGTGATACAAGTGCTGAGCACGCAGCGCAGCATACAAATGATGCATCAGCGTGATGTTGGAGGGGTCATACAGGCTGGCCCCTTCAGGTAGCAGGCCCAGTTCAAACAGGATGCGCTCAGAGTTTTCATGGCCGCGTTCGGTCAGAAACACCTGGTGACTCTTCTCGTCAATCGTGAAGTCGCCTTCTTTGGTGATGCCCAGACCGGTGTGCGGATCCGCTTCGCCTTCCTGCATTTCAAGCTTGGGCACGACTCGTTTGATCGACAGGTACAGATCGGTTTGGTCTTCGGCCTGGCCGCTGATGATCAGCGGTGTGCGTGCCTCGTCGATCAGGATCGAGTCCACCTCATCGACGATGGCGTAATTCAGCCCGTGCTGCACGCGATCGGCGGCCTCATAGACCATGTTGTCGCGCAGGTAATCAAAGCCGTATTCGTTGTTGGTGCCGTAGGTGATGTCGGCGCGGTAGGCAGCCTGCTTTTCTTCGCGCGACATGTTGGGCAGATTGATACCCACCGATAGCCCCAGAAAGTTGTAGAGCTTGCCCATCCATTGCGCATCACGATTGGCGAGGTAATCGTTGACGGTGACTACATGGACACCCTTGCCAGTAAGGGCGTTGAGATAAACAGGCAGTGTCGCTGTCAGCGTCTTGCCTTCACCCGTGCCCATTTCAGAAATCTTGCCGTAGTGCAGCGACATGCCACCAAGCAACTGCACATCAAAGTGACGCATCTTCATGACGCGCTTGGAGCCCTCCCGCACCACCGCAAAGGCTTCAGGCAGCAAATCATCGAGCACAGCGCCTTGGATGATGCGCTGCTTGAGTTCGTCCGTCTTGGCGCGCAAGGCATCGTCGGAAAGCTTCTCAAAACCCGCCTCCAGCGCGTTGATCTTGACAACGGCGTGGCGGTATTTTTTAAGCAGGCGGTCATTGCGACTGCCAAAAATTTTGGTGAGGAAGTTGGTGGCCATGAATACAAGGCTTTCGGTGTGCGCCATTCATGGCAAACCTACAGCGCAGTCCTTTTTACAATCTATCTGAAATGGGGATTAACCGGCGTACCGCAAGCTCTGGCTCGCATACGCAGCGTGAACCGCTTTGGGCTGATTTTAGCTTTGCGCCGCCAGGTCAGAATCAAGGCTCACTGAGGCAATTTCGCCACGGCATTGGGTTTGCGATCAAGCGATGCCAGGCGCCGCTCTCCCAGATGCTCACCCGCAGTCAAAAATTTTTGCGGGTCTTGCGGAATGCCCTGCACCAGCACCTCAAAATGAAGATGGGCACCAGTCGATCGACCACTGTTGCCGACCTCGGCGATTTTTTGCCCACGTCGGATCAAATCACCCACTTTGACCAACGCTTTGGACGCATGGGCATAACGCGTCACCAGGTCGGTGCCGTGATCAATGTCCAGCATGGTCCCATATTCAGGGTGATACATCTGTGTGACAACAACCCCACCTGCCGCAGCCAAGATGGGCGTACCCACCGCAGCTGGAAAATCAAGTCCGGTATGCAACGCGGATTGCCCGCTCACCGGGTCGAGCCGCCAACCGAACGCAGAACCAATATCGCCATCGGTCACCGGCCGCTGTGTTGGCATCAACATGGTTTTCATCTTGCGCTCAAACAGACGTGACTCCAACACGGTCAGCAGGTCTGTTCGTTGATGCGTCAGTCTTTCAAGGTCGTCCATGGCCGCCTTGACCTCATCAATTGTCAACGTCCTGGCACCAATTTGAACGCCACCTCGTGCATCAGCAGCCTGAGTTGTCGCGGGACTGACCCCAGCCAACCCGGATACTCGATCCCCCAACGATTCAAGCTGCGTCAACTTGGCCTGCAGCTCGCCCAATTGACGCGCCATGACATCAAGATTCTGCCGCAGGAACCTGTCGCGCTGGTCAAATTCATCCTTGGCCATCACCTGGATCAAAGACCCGATAATGGGCCAACCTTCGCGCGCGCCCTTCAAGAAGACCCAGTGATAAAGGCCCAGAGCCGACAGCATCACGAACAACGCCGCCAGTACAAACACACCCAATAACTGACTGCCTGACAGATGAAGTGCACGAGATTTCGCCAACCAGGCATCGGTAATGATCAATTGCATTTGTTATCCACTCAAAACGCATGAATCCGCATCGCGCATCACTCACCTTGTTGCAAGCCAGCCAGAACAGCCCAAGTCTGGCAAAGTTGATGGCGATCCAAAAAGAATCAAATGACCGACTACAAGCGATCAAACCGCTCATTCCGCTGGCACTCCAAGGCAGCGTGCAATGCGGGCCACTGGAAGACGGTGTGTGGTGCATGCTGTTGTCCAACACCACCACGGCGGCCAAACTGCGCCAACTGCTACCTGCGTTTGAGGCTCACTTGCGAAACCAAAACCTGCCAGTAAAAACGATCAGACTCAAAGTGCGACAGCAAGAGAAGAAGCAGGTGCAGGAATGAAATGGTGCCGATTATCGGATTCGAACTGATGACCTACCGCTTACAAGGCGGTTGCTCTACCAACTGAGCTAAATCGGCACTTCAGTTATTTTACATGACTGAAAAAGCGCACCAAGACCCATAGTGCCGCTATTTAATACGCGTCAAAGACGGTTTTTGTCTGGCTGACGGCACGGCCGTTGCATGGGGCAACGGGGCATCAACGCCCGCATCCGCAGTGGCTAGCTGTGCTTTCCCATCTGGATTCGTTGCAGCATCCGCAGGCGTTGCGGTCCGCGCCAGTGACACCACGGACCGGGGAGTCTCCTTCACTGCCGACCTACTAAGTGCTGGACCATCCGGTTTTGGAAATGCCATGCCCTGTCCACTTTCACGCGAAAAAATAGCAATGACATGATCCATTGGAACCATGATGTCGCGCACTGCCCCAGAAAAACGGGCTTTGAACTCAACGTAGTCATTGCTCATACGCAAAGCCGTTGTCGCATCAAAACCGATATTGAGCACAATCTCGCCATTCTCGACGTATTCCCTTGGAACCTGCACCGACGCATCTACAGCAACGGTGATGTAGGGCGTAAAACCATTATCACAGCACCACTCATGCAGGGCCCGAACGAGGTACGGGCGCGTTGACGTGGCATCTTGATTCTGTTCATTTGCCATTTTTCAGCACCTACTTGCGCATGACCTTCTCAGAGGGCGTCAGCGCCTCGATATAAGCTGGGCGAGAAAATATCCGCTCTGCATATTTCAGTAGCGGTGCGGCGTTCTTGCTGAGTTCGATGCCGTAATAGTCCAAACGCCAAAGCAAAGGTGCAATGGCCACGTCCAGCATCGAGAATCCATCACCCAACATGAACTTATTCTTCAAAAAGACGGGCGCCAGTTGCGTCAGACGCTCTCGAATATGCACGCGTGCCTTTTCCAGTGCTTTTTCGTTCACTTTGGCAGTGCGGGACTCCAGTGTTGTCACATGGATGAAGAGTTCTTTCTCAAAATTTAGCAGAAACAGGCGTACTCGGGCGCGATCGACTGGGTCGCCCGGCATCAACTGGGGGTGCGGGAAGCGCTCATCGATGTACTCGTTGATGATGTTTGACTCGTACAAAATCAAATCACGCTCCACCAGGATCGGCACCTGACCATAGGGATTCATCACACTGATGTCCTCGGGCTTGTTATACAAGTCAACATCCCGAATTTCAAAATCCATGCCCTTTTCGAACAGCACAAAACGGCAACGATGAGAAAATGGGCACGTCGTACCCGAGTAAAGCACCATCATGGCGGGAAATTCCTTAAAAATAAAAAAAGAGCGGGTGGCTGAATGCCATCCCACTCTCTATTAACCGGGCCACACTACAAGCATTACCCGGGCCAACCAATGCTCACTTGATGTCTTTCCAGTAAGCCTTATTCAAGCGCCATGTGATCACCGTAAAGACGGCCAGAAAAGCCAGCACCCACATGCCAAGGCGTTGCCGCGTTGTCTGGGCAGGCTCACCCATCCACTGCAAATACCCCACCAGGTCACCGATGGCGGTGTCGTACTGGGCTTCCGTCATCGTACCGGGTGTGATTTGCTTGAAGCCAGTCAACTCATGCGTCTTGGGATCATGAATAGCTTCACGGTTACCTTGTAACTCCCACAAAACATGAGGCATTCCAACATTGGTGAAAACCTTGTTGTTCCACCCTGTGGGACTGGTTGCATCACGGAAAAAACCACGCATGTAGGTGTAGAGGTAATCTGCCCCGGTACCATTTTGACCAGCACGAGAACGGGCAATGACGGTCAGGTCAGGCGGATTGACACCAAACCAGACTTTGGCTTGCTTGGGGTCAATCGCCGAGACCATGGTGTCGCCAATTTTGGAATCGGTCAACAACAAATTGCTTTTGATTTGTTCTTGCGTCAAACCAATGTCCTGCAGGCGCGTGTAACGCATGAAAGCAGCCGAATGACAACTCAAACAATAGTTGACAAAAATCTTCGCCCCATTTTGCAAAGCCGCCATGTCATGGATGCGATCAGGTGCCTTATCCCAAGCAGGACCACCTTCACTCGCAAAAGCAGGCAACGAGAGTCCGACAACCGCTGCCAGGCCAATGACTATTTTTTTGGTAAAACCCATGTTCATCATGAAAATTCTCCGTATCAATGAGCCGTGAAAGTGACGCGACTCGGCACGGGCTTGAAGGTTCCAATCCGGCTCCACCAAGGCATCAGCAAAAAGAAACCAAAGTAAAACAGGGTGCCAACTTGCGAAACGCGACCACCCAAATCAGACGGCGGCAACATGCCAAGATAGCCTAACACCAAGAAGTTAACAACGAACACTGCGTACAGGTATTTGTGCCAACTCGGCCGATACCGAATCGACTTCGCCAGACTGTTATCGAGCCACGGCAAGAAGAACAGGATCACAACACCGCCACCCATGGCAACCACGCCCCAGAACTTGGCATCAATCGACATCATCATGCCCAGGACCACGACGGCTCCACCGACAATGACCGCTTTGAACAAAGCTGGCATCTTGATCTTGAAAACCGCCAAAGCAGCACCCAGCACCACACAAGCCATCAGCACATACATCAACTCGGTGGTCACCGCACGCAGCATGGAGTAAAACGGCGTGAAATACCAGACCGGTGCAATGTGCAAGGGTGTCTGGAACGGGTTGGCAGGGATGAAGTTGTTGTACTCCAGGAAGTAGCCACCCATTTCTGGCGCAAAGAAAACAATGGCCGAGAACACAAACAGGAACACGCTGACACCAAAAATGTCATGCACCGAGTAATAGGGATGGAACGGAATGCCATCCAGCGGAATGCCGTTGGCATCTTTGGTGGCCTTGATCTCGACACCGTCCGGGTTGTTGGAACCAACTTCATGCAGCGCAATGATGTGCGCCACAACCAGGCCCAGCAGGACCAAGGGCACGGCGATCACGTGGAAGCTGAAGAAACGATTGAGGGTGGCATCACCCACCACAAAGTCGCCACGAATCAACAAGGCCAGATCGGGGCCGACAAAAGGAATGGCGGAAAAGAGGTTCACGATCACCTGCGCGCCCCAGTAGCTCATCTGGCCCCATGGCAGCAGATAGCCCATGAACGCTTCTGCCATCAGCGCCAGGAAAATGCCGCAGCCAAAAAGCCAGATCAACTCACGTGGTTTGCGGTAGCTGCCATACATCAGGCCGCGGAACATGTGCAGATAGACCATGACGAAGAACGCTGAAGCACCCGTCGAGTGCATGTAGCGAATCAACCAGCCCCAGGGAACATCACGCATGATGTACTCCACCGAGCCAAAAGCCAGCGCTGCATCAGGCTTGTAATGCATCACCAGAAAGATGCCGGTGACGATCTGAATCACAAATACCAGCAGTGACAGTGATCCGAAGATGTACCAGATGTTGAAATTCTTGGGTGCATAGTACTCGCTCATGTGCTCTTTGAAGAGCTTTGACAGCGGGAAACGGTTGTCAACCCAGTTAAGTGCCTTTGCAGCCATGGGCGCATTGGGCGAGATGTCGTGGAATTCAGCCATTTTGAGAGTCCTTAAGCTTTTTTGTCTTCGCCGATGAGCAGCTTGGTTTCTGAAAGGTACATATGCGGGGGCACTTCCAGATTGTCGGGTGCCGGCTTGTTCTTGAATACTCGTCCGGCCAGATCAAAGGTGGAGCCGTGACAAGGACAAAGAAAACCGCCTTGCCAGTCATCCGGTAGCGAGGGCTGCGGGCCGGCGGCCAACTTGTCCGACGGCGAACATCCAAGGTGAGTGCAGATTCCCACGGTCACCAAATACTCAGGCTTGATGGAACGTGTCGGATTGCGCGCATAGGCCGGTGCCTGTTCGGCTGGCTTGCGGGTGGAATCAGGGTCTGCCAGTTGGCTATCGAGCTTGGGCAAGGCAGCGAGTTGCTCTGGGGTGCGGTGAAGAATCCAGACTGGCTTGCCGCGCCACTCGACAGTCATTTTTTCGCCGGGCTTGAGTGCCGAAATATCGGCCTCAACAGCGGCACCCGCAGCCTTGGCTTTTTCGGAAGGCTGGAATGAACTGACAAACGGCACAACGGCCGCCGCCGCACCGACAGCACCAACACAACCGGACGCAATCAGCCAGGTTCGCTTGTCGGCATCAATAGAACTGCTATTGGCTAAAACTTCACTCATGAAAAACCTCGTTGATAATGGCCATAATTACTTGCAACGATTAATTGTAGCCGAGCAACTCTGGTGCAAAAAAGCTGGTTAACCCGCATGAAACGGGTGTTTCAGACGGTTTGGATGTCGCACAATCGGCTCCCTCGTAAAGATTCTTGATATATCGCAAAGGAATGCGCCATGGGCATGATGACTGAGTTTAAAGAGTTTGCCGTCAAGGGCAATGTGATGGATCTGGCCGTTGGCGTGATCATCGGTGGTGCCTTTGGCAAGATTGTTGACTCGGTCGTCAATGATCTGATCATGCCGCTGATTGGCGCGGTGGTTGGCAAGCTCGACTTTTCCAACCTGTTTGTTGTTTTGGGGCAGGTTCCAGCTGGTACGGCGACCACGCTCGATGCACTGAAAAAAGCCGGGGTTCCGGTCTTTGCGTATGGCAACTTCATCACCGTTGCCGTGAACTTCACCATCCTGGCCTTTGTCATCTTCATGATGATCAAGCAAGTCAACCGGCTCAAAAGAGAAACACCGCCCGCTGCACCAGCACCCGCGCCAGTGACTGCGGAAGATGTGCTGCTGTTGCGCGAGATTCGTGACAGCCTGAAACAAAAGAAATCATAAATAATAGCAACTAACCCTTTTAAATAAAGGGCTGTGGTAGTCTTTTTCAAATATTTTGCACCAGTTGTCTGGCCATGCGGATGGCCTCAATGAGGCTGGAAGCATCAGCCTCACCGGTACCAGCGATGTCAAACGCGGTGCCGTGGTCCGGGCTGGTGCGCACCAGCGGCAAACCCAGCGTGACGTTCACTCCCTTGTCCACGCCGAGGTATTTCACCGGGATCAAACCCTGGTCGTGGTACATGGCCAACACCACATCAAATTCGCCCGGTTGATTGGCCTTGGCACGGGCGCGCATGAACACCGTATCAGGTGCCAACGGATCGCTGACCTTCAGACCCTGCAGGCGCGCCGCGCGAACAGCAGGGTCAATGATGTACAGCTCTTCAGTGCCAAACATGCCGCCTTCGCCGGCATGTGGATTGAGGCCGGCCACACCAATGCGCGGCGCACGCCCCAGCACCGGCAGCAGCGCGTGGTGGGTGATCAACAGGGTTTGCAGCACGTTGTCAAAAGTCACGGCGGCAATGGCGTCGCGCAGGGCCACGTGGATGCTGACCAGCACCACACGAAGTTCATCATTGGCCAGCATCATGCGCACCGGCAGTTGCGCCAGCGTTTGCCCGGTGTGCGCAGCCGCCAGCGCCTGCAGCATCTCGGTGTGGCCGGGATAGGCATTGTGCGGCGCGCCCGCCAGCGCCAGCGCCGCCTTGTTCAAAGGCGCTGTCACCAGCGCCGACACCTCACCGCGCAGCGCGGCATTGGCCGCCCACACCACGCAATCGCCCGCCATCTGCCCGGCACGCGCACTCAATTGACCAAACGCGACGGGCTCGGCTGCTGCCGGATTCTCGGCAGCAGCAATTTGCAGTACCGGAATGCACCGGGGTGGGCAGGCAAACGCCTCTTTGGCATCCGTCAGCAACGCCACCGGCAGTTGCACCGCATCGCCAGCAACCACCCGCGCAGCACGGCGCAGCGTCGCCAAGTCGCCTGCCACGAAGCAACCGCGTGTCAGCTCGGGCGCATCGCGAAAGGCCTTGACGATGGTTTCAGGGCCTATCCCGGCGGGGTCGCCCAGGGTGATGGCAATCGGCAAAGACATATGAAAAACTTTCTGGTCGCAACTGCGAACCGGTGTGGCCGACGGGAAGATCCGGCCGTTCAGAATGCTCAGGCGGGGTTGTCGATATCCACAAACGCGTGCTGCAAGCCCAGTTCAGCCGCCACCTGCGCAGCAACTGCCGGCGCGCCATAGCGTTCAGTCGCGTGGTGACCGCAGGCAAAATACACCACGCCACATTCGCGCGCGTAATGCGCCTGTGGCTCGGAAATCTCGCCGGTGATGAAGGCAGCCGCGCCTGCGGCGATGGCCGACTCAAAATAGCCTTGCCCACCGCCGCTGCACCACGCTATTTTATTAATAGCTCCCTGCGATTTACCAACAAGGGTTACAGGCCGTTTTAGTATAAATTCCAGATGGGCTGCCAAGGCCTCGGCAGTGGCAAATTGGCCGCCATCTGCGCGCTGCCCCAAAAACCCGAGGTCTTGCTCACCAAAGCGTGCCTGACTCACCAGCCCGAGTTGTCGCCCCAATTGGGCGTTGTTGCCCAGTTCGGGATGCGCATCCAGCGGCAGGTGGTACGCGAACAGGTTGATGTCGTGCGCCAGCAGCAAAGCCAGGCGCTGTTTCATCCACCCCGTCACACAGCCATCCTGACCACGCCAGAACAACCCATGGTGGACAAAGATGGCATCCGCCTGCGCGGCAATGGCCGCCTCAATCAGCGCGCGGCTGGCAGTGACCCCCGAGACGATCTTATGGACGGTGGCGCTGCCTTCCACCTGCAGGCCATTGGGACCGTAGTCCTTGAAACGCGCAGGCTGCAACAAATCATCAAAGGCCTGCAAAAGTGCTTGGCGGGAAATCATGGCAACGCGTTCTTCAACATGGTGTCTGATCATAAGTCCGCGCAGGCAGGTCTGGCTGAACAGCAACCCGCCGAGGCAACCGTGACGCGCCAGCGCTACATGGTTCAGGGCGGCAATTGCCCCGGTGACGCTTCTACATCGCAATCGCAGCCAAGCCCTGCAGCCACCCAGCGCCGCGCCCAGCGTGCCAGCAGCCGCGCGAGCCACGGCGACAGCCAACTCAGGCCAGTCGGCAAACGCGCCTGCAACACGACCTCGGGCTCGGTGATGGCCCCGCAGCGGTATTGCCGCAACTCAGCTTGCCAACGCAGTGCCAGACAGGCACCGTGTCGCCGCCCAGACAGCAGCACGCCCAGCGGGCAGGGCTCCATCAGGCAACACACGCCGCAGCCATTGCAGGGCGCGCCCAGCACCGGTTTGGCTGGTGCGGCGGGGTCAACCCGAATGATTTGTGCTGGCCTTGACATTGAAAATTGACACGACACCTACAATTTGCCGAGAACCCCAACCTCTGCTCTAAGGCCGGATTTAGCCCCGCGATTGTCCATGAAACGTTTTTGGCTGTTGTTTTCCCAATCGGTCACCGTGCTGCTGGCCGCTTATTTTGTTGTCGCCACGCTCAAACCCGGCTGGCTGAGCCCGCGCGGCCTGGCCAGCAGCACGGTGGCGGTGATCGAAGCACCGGTAGCCAGTGACACGGCCATGCCGGCAGGCAGTTTCCGGCTGGCTGCCAAAAGGGCCTCCTCAGCCGTCGTCAGCATCAACACCAGCAAAAACGCCCGCCCCAACGTCCACAGCAACGACCCCTGGTTCAAGTTTTTCTTCGGTGAGCAGCCCGATGAGCGCCAGGTTGGGCTGGGCAGTGGCGTGATCGTCAGCGCCGACGGCTACGTCCTGACCAACAACCATGTGGTCGAGAGTGCCGACGAGATCGAGGTCATCCTCAACGACAGCCGTCACGCGCGAGCCAAAGTCATTGGCACCGACCCCGAGTCCGATCTGGCAGTGCTGAAAATCGACCTGGACCGACTGCCGGTGATCGTGCTGGGCAACGCCAACAGCTTGCAAGTGGGCGACCAGGTGCTGGCCATTGGCAATCCATTCGGTGTTGGCCAGACCGTCACCAGCGGCATCGTCAGTGCACTCGGGCGCAACCAGTTGGGGATCAACACGTTTGAGAACTTCATCCAGACCGATGCCGCCATCAACCCGGGAAATTCGGGCGGTGCGCTGGTCGATACCAACGGCAACCTGCTGGGCATCAACACCGCCATTTACTCACGTTCGGGCGGCAGCATGGGCATTGGCTTTGCGATTCCCGTATCGACCGCCAAAATGGTGCTGGAAGGCATCGTTAAAGATGGTCAGGTGACCCGCGGCTGGATTGGCGTGGAACCCAACGAACTTACCCCTGAACTGGCGCAAACGTTTGGCGTGGATGCCAAACAGGGGGTCATCATCACGGGCGTGTTGCAAAACGGCCCGGCAGCCAAGGGCGGCATGAAGCCGGGTGACGTGGTGACCGGTGTGGCAGGGCAGGATGTCCACAACGTGCCTGAGTTGCTGACCGCCGTGGCGGCCCTGAAGCCCGGCAGCGGTGCGACGTTTGAGATTCAGCGTGCAGCCGACAAAATCAACCTGCAAATTGCACCAGGCATCCGCCCCAAACCACGCCAGCCAGTGCAATAACGTTCAGGAGGATGGCGCGGCTGCAGATTCATCTTCGGGTGCCTTGGTGTGGCGGATGAAAATCTGCGCAGCCCAAATGCCAATTTCATACAGCAGGCACATCGGCACCGCCAGTGCCAGTTGCGACACCACATCGGGCGGGGTCACGATGGCCGCAATGATAAAAGCCAGCACCACAAAATAACCCCGAAAGTCTTTCAGTTTCTGGATACTGAAAATGCCCATGCGCGCCAACACCACCACCACCACCGGCACCTCAAACGCCATGCCAAAGGCCAGGAACATCGACAGCACAAAATCCAGGTAGGCCTCGATGTCGGGCGAGGCGGTAATGCTTTTGGGGGCAAAACTCTGGATGAAGGCAAACACCCGGCCAAATACAAAGAAATAGCAAAACGCCACGCCGATAAAAAACAGCACCGTGCTCGACACCACCAGCGGCAGCACCAGTTTTTTCTCGTGAGAATACAGACCCGGTGCCACAAACGCCCAAATTTGGTACAGCACCACCGGCAAGGCAATCAGGAATGCTGCCACCAGCATCACCTTGAGCGGTACCATGAACGGCGAAATAACCGAGGTGGCGATCAGCGTGGAGCCCTTGGGCAAATGCGCCACCAGCGGCGCGGCCATCATGTCGTACAACGCTGCAGGCCCGGGGAAAACTGCCAGAATTACTGCCACCACCACAATGGAGACAGCCGCTTTGACCAGGCGATCGCGCAGTTCCACCAGGTGCTGCACAAACGGCTGCTCAGTGCCCGCCAGTTCGTCTTCTTTTTTCGAGGAATCGGTCATTAATGAAACTTGATGGGCCGATGGCGCGCCACCCGGGCCGCCCCCGACTGAACCTGTTTGCGAACGCCGGCACGCGCCTTGTACCAGTTTGGCATGGCCCCCTGCTTGAGCCGCCAGTTCTTTTTCGGATGCCGATACTCAGGCACCGGCTCTGGCAGACTGCTGGCCATGCCGGTGGTCTCGGCCCATGATTTTTCAAAGTCGGAGGCGCTGGACTGGATCGACTGTTGCACGTCCTGCGCAGCGCTTTGCACGGTTTCCTTCATCTTTTTGAGCTCATCGAGCGCCATGGAGCGGCTGACCTCGGCCTTGACATCTGACATGTAACGCTGTGCCTTGCCCAGAAGGGTGCCGGCCATGCGGGCAACACCGGGCAGCTTCTCGGGACCGATGACGATCAGCGCCACCGCACCAATCAGCGCCAGCTTGGAAATACCCAGATCAATCATGCGAAACCTGCATCACAAACATCCATCAGCCTCAGGACTTTTGCTTGGCTTCCACGTCGATCGTGGTCTTGTCAGTGGCAGATGTGGCATTGGCCACTTGCGACGGTGCAGCAGGCTTGTCCTCTGGTGCAGTACCGCCGTCTTTCATGCCATCCTTGAAGCCCTTGACGGCACCGCCGAGATCGCTGCCAATATTTTTGAGCTTCTTGGTACCAAACACAATCACCACAATGGCCAAAACAATCAACCAGTGCCAAATAGAAAACGAACCCATTGCAATCTCCTGAAGAAGGACGCGAATTTTAAGCGGCAGGCCCTGTGGTGGCTGCGCGCGAAACCAATTTAACCCCGCAGCCAGGGCCTTGGACCACCCATGATGTGGATGTGCAGGTGATGAATGTCCTGCGCACCGTCCGCGCCAGTGTTGCAAACCATACGAAAGCCGCCCGCAGGATAGGGCCGGCAACCTTCCTGCAACGCAAGCCTGGGTATCAGCGCCATCATGCGCCCCATCATCGGGGCATGCTCCTCGGTCAGCAGCGCCATCGACGCGATATGCAACCGCGGAATGATCAGAAAATGCACCGGCGCTGACGGGTGAATGTCATGAAACGCATAGAACTCGTCGTCCTGATAAACCATTTTGGACGGAATCTGGCCAGCTGCAATCTTGCAAAACAGGCAATCGGGGTCGGTATAGACGGTGCGTTCCATCACTGAGTGGTCTCCATCGGCAGGCCTTTGTTCATGCGCAGCATGCCGGTCACGATGCGGTACAAAAACCAGATTGAAATCAAAATCCAGGCGATCCAGCCCGGCACGACAAACAGGAACCACAGCGGCACGGTGACCAGGTACAGCACCGCGGCGATGATGACGGTGCGAATGCGCCAGCTGAAATGCGAGGCGTGCCAGGTGCCACGCGCATCGTCGCGCTTGACCAGATCCAGCACCAGCGCGGCAATCAGCAGCACCGGGCCAAACTGGCCACCAGGGATCAGCGCACTCACCGCCACGATCAAGTGCAATACATAGCTGATGGTGCCTACGGTATTGAGCGCACTGAGCCGCTGCAAATCAGTTCCATCCACAGCACCGGGCGAGGGCTCGTGACGGCTGAAGTCTTGCGTCATGGTGCAACCCCCGCCACTTCGGCATCGCGCTGTACCACTTTGCGCAAGGCTTTTTCTTCGATGCCACTGGTGCCGGCGCGGCGATCGAGCTCGGCCAGCACATCGGCCGGACGCAAGCCGTAATGCGCCAGCGCCACCATGCAATGAAACCACAGGTCGGCCACTTCATAAACAACTTTGGCGGTGTCGCCACCGTGGTCGGCATCCTTGGCGGCCATCACCACCTCGGTGGCTTCCTCGCCGATCTTCTTCAAGAAACTGTCGGGACCTTTGTGCAGCAGTCGTGCCACATAACTGGCCTGCGGATCACCACCGCGCGCGGGCAGGCGACTTTCGATCACGTCGGCCAGTTCAGTCAGCGTGTCAGTGGTGGAGCGATGGTTTGACATATAGCACAGTTGATTTGATTTGCCGTCCTGGCACAGGCGAGAACCCAGGGTTTGAACACGCAGCCAGCCAGGCCAGCCGCAGCTAGTGGTAAATGCTCTGCGGATCTTTCAGCACCGGATCCACAGCGCGCCATTCGCCATTGTCGTACACGCTGAAAAAGCAGCTGTGGCGGCCGGTATGGCAGGCTATGCCAGGGCTGTGACCCGTCTGCGTGACCTTGAGCAGCAGCACGTCGGCGTCGCAATCGATGCGAATTTCGTGCACGGTTTGCACATGGCCCGACTCTTCGCCCTTGAACCACAGCTTGTTGCGTGAACGACTGAAATACACCGCACGACCCAACTCGGCGGTCTTTTGCAAGGCCTCGCGGTTCATCCAGGCCAACATCAGCACATCGCCCGAGCTTTGCTCTTGCGCGATCACCGGCACCAGGCCTTGCGCGTCCCATTTGATCGTGTCGAGGTAATTCATGGCGGCATTGTCGGCGATTTGCAGCACTTTAAATAGTAGAGCTGACAGCGCAATACCAGAAAGAGCTAGAGGCCTAAAACATGCTTAAAACCGTACAGGAATGCCGCGCTCGGCCATGCGTGCCTTGGCTTGCGCCACGGTGAACTCACCATAGTGGAAGATGCTGGCGGCCAGCACCGCATCGGCCCCGCCGAGCTGGATGCCATCGGCCAGGTGGTCGAGCGTGCCCACGCCGCCGGAGGCGATCACCGGCACACTCACCGCATCGCTGACAGCACGGGTCAGCGCCAGGTCAAAACCGGCCTTGGTGCCATCGCGGTCCATGCTGGTGAGCAAAATCTCGCCCGCGCCGAACTCGGCCATTTGCGTGGCCCAGGCCACCGCGTCGAGCCCGGTGTTCTGGCGCCCGCCGTGGCTATACACATCCCAGCCCTCGCCCAGCACCCGCCCCTGCGCGTCCAGGCGCTGGGCATCCACAGCACTGCGGCGCTTGGCATCAATGGCCACCACGATGCACTGCGCGCCATACTTGCGCGAGGCATCCCGGATGACCTGGGGATTGGCAATCGCCGCCGAGTTGAAGCTGGTCTTGTCGGCCCCGGCGTTGAGCAGGCGGCGCACGTCCTCCACGGTGCGCACGCCACCACCCACTGTGAGCGGAATGAACACCTGGCTGGCCACGGCTTCGATGATGTGCAAAATCAGGTCGCGCCCGTCGCTGGTGGCCGTGATGTCCAGAAACGTCAGCTCATCGGCACCCTGCTCGTTGTAACGCGCGGCAATCTCCACCGGGTCGCCGGCATCGCGCAGTTCAACAAAATTGACACCTTTGACCACCCGTCCACCGGTGACGTCAAGGCAAGGGATGATGCGTTTGGCTAGCATGGTTTTCATTCTCGGGTTAACAGGGGGCAAGCGACATGAGTCAGGCAATGCAGCAGATTTCAGGGCCGGATTGTCCCTGAAGCTGAGGCCCTGCTGCACTTGGCGCGCATGCATAAAATCACCGCAGCCATTGTCCATCCACCACCCACCCAGGCCCTGTTGCCAACCGCATGTTCAATCCCTCGCAAGCCGATGTTCGCCGTTTTTTTTGCTCTGTTTACGCCAAAGCCCAAGCAGGACAAGCGCTTGAAGCTATTGAAACAATAGCTTCCTTGTGGCTTGACGAACACCCTGAATACCACGCTGAGCTGGCTGACCTGGACGCTGCGCTGGCCGCCATGGCCCGGCCAGAAGAGGGCAAAAGCAACGCCTTTTTGCACTTGTCGATGCACCTGTCGATCAGCGAGCAATGCAGCATAGACCAGCCGCGCGGCATTCGCCAGGCGGTGGAACTGCTGACGCACCGCCTCGATTCGCTGCACGATGCCCACCACGAAGCCATGGACTGCCTGGGCCAGATGGTCTGGGAAAGCCAGCGCGCCGG
>JAIFMT010000222.1:5385-5790 GCA_020048295.1 Rhodoferax sp. | reverse complement strand
TGGCGGGCATTGATCACTTTTTCAGCCAACTACTACCAGCGATCAGCAGGAGAAGTGGCGTTGGCCGCATTGCCGCCACAACTGCGCGATCTGACCAGTGTGCAACTGGCGCGCCGCCTGAGCCGGTCTGCCAGTCTTCCGCGTCAACCGGACCGGTCTGCACCTGCTGCTCTGGCTGGCGGGACGCCCGGCGCGCCCAGCCACCCGGGCGGGCACTGTCTTGCCACAGCCCAGACCGATGATGGCAACCGCGGCGAGGCCAAAAACGCTAATGATAAAGTAGCTTTAACTGTAGAGCAGGAAAGGGCTATAGCTCAATTTCATTCAAATTCTGGGCCATTTTTGTTGTTTGGCGCCACCGGCAGCGGCAAGACCGAGGTGTTCATGCACTGCAGCGCAGATGTG
>JAIFMT010000222.1:0-5377 GCA_020048295.1 Rhodoferax sp. | reverse complement strand
ATGGTGCCCGAAATCAACTTGACACCGCAGCTTGAGGCGCGCTTCAAGGCGCGTTTTGGTGCTCTTTATGGCGAAGATGCGGTGGTGTCGATCCACAGTGGCATGACACCGTCGCAGCGCCTTAAAAGCTGGCTGGCGGCGCACCATGGCAGCGCGCGCATTGTGTTGGGCACACGCATGGCGGTGTTTGCATCCATGCCGCAGCTCAAACTCATCGTCGTCGATGAGGAGCATGACCCCAGCTACAAAAGCCATGAGGGTGCGCGCTACTCGGCGCGCGACCTGGCCATTTACCGCGGGCGGCTGGAAGGTGCCAAGGTGTTGCTGGGCTCAGCCACGCCGTCTCTGGAGAGTTGGCACCACAGCCGGCCGGTGGTCGAGGGCGGGCGCTACCTGCGCCTTGACATGCCCAGCCGGGTCGGCACCAACGCAGCGTTGCCACTGGTACGCCGGGTGGATATGAATAACCAGCCCAAAGGCTGCGTGATCTCACCCCCGTTGCTGGATGCGATTGGCCAGCGCATCGCGCGCGGCGAGCAAAGCATGGTGTTTTTGAACCGGCGTGGTTACGCTCCGGTGTTGAGCTGTGATGCGTGCGACTGGAAAAGCAGCTGCCCGCATTGCAGTGCCTACCGGGTGTTCCACAAGATTGACCGCACGCTGCGCTGCCACCATTGCGGTTTTGCCGAGCGTGTGCCACGGGCCTGCCCCGATTGCGGCAACCTCGACATTGCGCCGGTCGGGCGCGGCACCGAGCGGCTTGAAGAACACCTGGCGCTGCTGCTGGCTGACCTGCTGCGCCCTGATGGCAACCCCGTCAATATCGCCCGCATTGATGCTGACACCACCCGCTTCAAGGGGTCACTGGAAGCACAATTGGCCCAAGTGCATTCGGGCGAGGTGGATGTGCTGGTGGGCACGCAGATGATTGCCAAAGGCCATGACTTTCGCCGCATCACGCTGGTGGCCGCAGTCAACCCCGATGGCGCGTTGTTCTCCAGCGATTTCCGCGCACCAGAGCGGTTGTTTAGCCTGTTGATGCAGGCCGCCGGGCGTGCCGGGCGCGATGCGGCCAACACCAGCCGCAGCGAGATGTGGGTGCAGACGTTTCATCCGACGCACCCGCTGTTTGAGGCACTCAAGCGTCATGATTTTCCGGCATTTGCCCAGTCGCAGCTGGTGGAGCGCCAGCAAGCGGGAATGCCACCCTTTTGTTTTCAGGCGCTGGTGCGCGCCGAAGCCCGCACCCAGGAAGCTGCACAGGCGTTTCTGAATCTGGCCTCTCAGGCCAGCGCCGGGCTGATGGATGCCGCCCAACTGCTGTCGCACATCACACAGTACCCGGCAGTGCCGATGAGTATTGCACGCATTGCCAACATTGAGCGCGCCCAGATGTTGGTGGAAAGCCCGTCACGCACCGCCCTGCAACGCTTTTTGAGCGCCTGGCAAGCCGTGCTACACCCTACCCGAAGTCAACCCGAGTGCAAGGGGCTGATACGCTGGGCGATTGATGTGGATCCGCTGCTGATTTAAGCCGCACCCTTGGTGGCAACGATCACCTGGAAGTTGCCGAAGAACACCACATGGCGTTCGCAGGTCACGCCGGGCATGGCTTGCAGTTGCAGCACCGGGTCGTGGGTGTTCCACAGTGCCAGACCCCAGGGCTCAAACACCTTGAAGTAAGTCCAGCTCAACGCCCGCAACAACAACGGACGGGGACGGTGAAATTCGGCCAGGTACAGTCTGCCACCCGGCGCCAGCACCCGCATGGCTTCGCACAAGGCCTGTTCTTTCAAGTGATGTGGCAGCTCATGCAGCAGGAAAAAGATCACATTCGCATCAACTGAAGCGTCAGCCTGTTGCATGGCCGTGGCGTTGTCTCGCACATACACGGTTTTGTCAGCGAACGCTTGCAGCTTGCCACTGGCATGGTCCAACTCGTTTTGGATGATGTCAGCCACCCTTACCTGGTTGGCACCGGCCTTGACAGATGCCCGCACCACGCGTGGCAGCACATTGCCGAAGGCACACGAGGTGATCAACACGGTCTTGCCGTGCAAATGAGAGTGACGCAGGCCATGCGTGATGATTGACACCAGTCGGCTGTACTGAAACAGCAAAATGGCGGCGATCACTGGCTGCCAGTCCACCAGCCGGATCAGCCGCATGTTGGAATAAATCGGGTACACATGCGCAGCTTCCTGCTGCAAGCGCCCAAGTGCCCCGCGCATGATCAGCGCACCGCGCGTGAGTGTGAAAAAGAAAAGTGCAGTAGCAACCAGCACCCCCAGCACCGCCGTTGCGGTGAACGTAACCCAGACAGACATCGTTTACTTTCCGCAGACGCTGGCAGCGAGCCCGCCAGTCGTTGCAATTTTTTACCGACGCTGATTGGACACCGTCAGCAAAAACCCTTATTGACATATATCAAAAATTTGAAAGCTCTGTGGCTTACCAAGCGTCAGAAGCATCTGATTACGGCAGCAACAAGGCCACCGCCATCGAAAAACTGGCAAACGCTGTGGCGGTGGACACCAGGATGATGCGTGCCACCCGTCCGTTATCTGCACCAAAACGCTCGGCCAGCAACGACACATTGCTGGCGCTTGGAAGGGCCGCCACCAACACCAGCACCGTCAACGTAAAGCGTGACAGCGGCAAGCCGAGCTGAATGAGCGTGGCACCTACCAGCAGCACCAGCAGTGGGTGCAAAAACAGTTTTTGCAGTGCCACTGGCAAGTAATCGCGCAGCAACGTCGCATTCGCATGGCCACTGGCTGCCAGCATTTGCGAGCGCGCCAGCACCGCACCAATGGTGAACAGTGCCACCGGCGATGCCGCATCGGCCAGCATGTCCACCACCCGCATCACCGGCCCCGGCAGCTCAAAAGCGAGCAACGAAGCCAATCCACCCAGCAAGATGGACCAGGGCATGGGGTTGGTCAACATGCTTTTGAGCGCATTTTGAAGCGCTTTGGCGGCACCATGCCCGTCTGCCCCATCCAGCCTCGAGAGCGCGATGCACAGCGAGGTGATGATGATCATGTCAATCGCCATGGTCAAAATCGTGGGGCCAGCCGCCGATGCGCCCAGTAGCGCTACCAGCAGCGGTACGCCCATAAAACCCGAGTTGGGAAATGCCGCCACCAGTGCGCCAAAGGCCGCATCGTTCCAGCCGATGCGGGTGTTCAGGCTGGTGGCCACTGTGTAGCCCACCATGATCAGCCCGCACACCAGCCAGGTAATGGCCGCTGAACCGTCGAGCAATTGGGCAATCGGCGTTTTCGCACCAAAGCGGTACAGCATGCACGGCAGGGCAAAGAAAAGCACAAAGCCGTTGAGCCCGGCAATCGCCTCCACCGGCAAATAGCGCCGGCGTGCTGCCAGATAGCCTGCCAGCACCAGAGCAAAAAAAGGAAAAGTGACTGGGAAGATTTTCAGCACGGCAGCGATTGTCTGCGCATTGCGTCTGCACCGATCAAAACCTGTCCTCGGGTACTGGCAGGCGTCGCGTGCACAGGCTTTGCTGGGGCAGGCGGTTGAGGCCAATGTCTGCTGTCTGGATTATCCGTGGTGCCGTTGTATTGGATGGGCACGACCCTGAGGGCAAAGTGGTGCAGCTCAAACAATACCCGAGCCAGAAGTAACACCTGCCGCCAGCAGAAGCCATGGGTCGGTAGCAGGCGCATCGCCCGCTAAAGCAGGACAGACAGATCAGGCTGGGTATGATGCGCTCCCATCTCGCGTCTGCCCCTCATGTCGAACTCCCCCAACACCGGCCTCAATCTCGCCCAGCAAGAGGCGGTGAACTACCTGCACGGCCCGTGCCTGGTGCTGGCTGGCGCGGGTTCTGGCAAAACCCGGGTGATCACACACAAGATCGGACGACTGATTCAGTCTGGCATGTCGGCAAAACGCATTTTTGCCATCACCTTCACCAACAAGGCTGCCGCTGAAATGCGTGAACGCGCCCGTGGGCTGATTGGCAATGCCGCCAAAGACGCGGTGATCTGCACCTTTCACGCACTCGGGGTGCGGCTGCTGCGAGAGGACGGCACCGCACTCGGCCTGAAACCCAATTTTTCAATTCTGGACAGTGATGATGTCACCAGCATCCTCAAAGACGCTGGTGGCACGGTGGATGCAGCCACCGCACGCCAATGGCAGTGGACCATCAGCTTGTGGAAAAACCAGGGGCTCAACGCCGAGCATGCCCTGGCTGCTGCCAGCAATGACAACGAGCGCATCATTGCCCGGGTGATGGCGCACTACGAAGAGCGATTGACGGCTTTTCAGAGTGTCGATTTTGATGATCTGATTGGACTGCCGCTCAAACTGCTTCAAAATCACGAGCAGGTCAGGCAGAGGTGGCAAGGGTTGGCGGGTCATATTCTTGTAGATGAATATCAGGACACCAATGCCACGCAATACGAATTGCTCAAGTTGCTGGTGGGTGGAATCGGCCCGAACCAGGCGCGCTTTACCGCCGTGGGTGACGACGACCAGTCGATTTACGGTTGGCGCGGTGCCACGCTGGACAACCTGAAAAAGCTGCCGATCGATTTTCCCGGCCTCAAAGTCATCAAGCTGGAGCAAAACTACCGCTCCACCAGCGCGATTTTGCGGGCCGCCAACAATGTGATTGGCCCCAACCCCAAGCTGTTTCCGAAAAACCTGTGGAGCGACCTTGGCGAAGGCGAGCCGGTGCGGGTGGTGGATGCCGACACCGAAGAGCACGAGGCCGAGCGCGCGGTGGCGCGCATCCAGAGCTTGCGCGCCAGCGGTTTGAACCAGTCGGGCCTTCAGCACAAGGCGTTCCGCGACTTTGCCGTGCTGTACCGCGCCAACCACCAGGCCAAGCCGTTTGAGAAAGCCTTGCGAAAAGCACAGATTCCTTACAAGGTGTCGGGTGGAACGAGTTTTTTTGACCGCGCCGAGGTCAAGGACCTGTGTGCCTGGTTCCGGCTGTGGATCAACAACCATGACGATCCGGCGTTCATGCGCGCGGTGACCACTCCCAAACGCGGCATCGGCCACCAGACACTGAGCGCGTTGGGCGACTTTGCCAGCAAATACCGGGTCAGCATGTTTGAGGCGCTGTTTTCCAGCAGTCTGGGCAGTGTGATCTCGGGCAAGGCGCTGGGCAGCCTGCACGAGTTTGGCCGTGAGGTGAATGACCTCGAATTTCGCGCCCGCCACACGCTGGGTGCCGAGGCTGGCAAAACCTTTTTGCTCGATTGGCTCAAGGAGGTGGGCTATGAAAAGTATTTATATGACGGCGAGGACAGCGAACAGGTAGCTGCCGCGCGTTGGAGCAATGTGCTGGATTTTTGCGACTGGATGGCCGGGCGCTGTGGCGGACAGATTGAGGATGCCT
>JAIFMT010000113.1 GCA_020048295.1 Rhodoferax sp. | reverse complement strand
CTACTACCTGTTGTGCCGGGAGGCGCTGGCCAGCGGCCATGCACAAAGCGCCGAGCTGCGCCTGCGCCAGCCCGACGGCCAGGCGATTTGGACCAACCTGCAAGCCATTGCCGCCACCGGCGACGACGGTGCCGCAGTGATCCGCATCGTGCTCAGCGACATCACGTCACGCAAGCGTCTTGAAGCGCGTTTGATTCGCAGCGAAGCCGATACCCAAGCCATTCTGGATGGGGCTTCGGATGCCGTCTTCATCACTGATGCCAGCGGGCGCTACCAGTACGTCAACGCCATGGCCACGCAGTTGTTGGGGTTCAGCCGTGAACAACTGTTGCAGATGGGTATTCCAGACATCACGCCGGCAGAAGACCTGCCGCAAACGCAGCGTTTTCTCCAGCAACTGCTGGAAACCGGCCACTTGCGTTATGAGCCGTACCTCATGCGCAGCGATGGCAGTACCGTCTGCGTCGAGCTCAATGCCACCATGCTGGCCGATGGCCGCCTGTATGGGGCCTGCCGGGACATCACTGAGCGCCGGCAAATGGAGCAGGCGGCCAAAGAAGCCAGCGAACACAAATTCAGGCTGGTGGCTAACAACACGTCGGATGGCATTGTGATTTTTGATGCCGACCTGCAAGTTAACTATATTTCACCGTCTTATGTGAAGCAATTTGGCTACACCGAGGCAGAAGAGCTTGGCGTTTCGCTCGCGCTGATTTTTGAACGGGTTCATGCGCAGGACCGCGATGCCCTGGTGGCGCAGGTCAAGCAGGTGATTTCCTCCCAACAGACCGACCAGTTATTTGTGTACCGCATCCGGCATCGGCTGGGCCACTACATCTGGCGCGAAGACAACGCCCGCTTTCAATACGATGGGTCAGGCAACTTCACGGGGGCCTGCGTGGTGGCCCGTGACATCACAGAGCGCCGGCAGGCCGAAGAAGACCAGCGCATTGCAGCGGCGGCGTTTGAGTCGCAAGAAGCCATGATGATCACCGATGCCCACTCGGTGATCCTGCGCGTCAACCGGGCTTTTACCGAGGTCACCGGCTACACGGCCGCTGATGCCATTGGGCAAACCCCGCGGTTGCTGCAATCGGGGCAGCACGGCCCGGATTTTTATCGCCAGTTATGGGATACCGTGCGCAGTGCGGGAAGCTGGCAGGGTGAAGTCTGGGACCGCCACAAGGACGGCAGCGTTTACCCGAAATGGCTGACCATCACCGCCGTCAGTGGCATTGATGGTGCGGTGAGCCACTACATTGGCACCCACTTTGACCTCAGCGAGCGCAAGCGCTCTGAAGCGGCCATGCTTGAACTCAACCGCCACCTGACGCAGTCGCGCCAGCAATTGCGCCGCCTGGTGGCGCTCAACGAGTCGCGGTTGGAACAAGAAAAGCGCCACATTGCGCGCGAAGTCCACGACGAGCTGGGACAGGTATTGACGGCACTGCGCATGGACCTGTCGCTGGCCATCATTCGCCATGCTGGCCAGGTGCCCGACCTGCTGGATGGGCTCAAGGGTATGAAAGTTCAAGTGGACCGGGCCATCCAGGGCGTGCGCCATGTGGCAACCAGTCTGCGTCCGGCGGTGCTGGACATGGGGCTGGTGCCGGCCATGCAGTGGTTGTGTCAGGAATTTACCCGGCGCGGTGGTGTGGTGTGTGAACTGCAGGCGCCAATTGAACCCCTGGTGTTTGATGCCAGCCGAGCGGTGGTGGTTTTCCGTATCGTGCAGGAGTCGCTGACCAACATCAGCAAATACGCTCAGGCCAGCCAGGTCAACGTCAGCCTGGTGCGGCAGGGCAATGAACTCTGCCTGGAAGTGCACGACAACGGCATCGGCTTTGATCTGGCGGCGGTGGTTCTAAGTGGCTCGCTGGGCTTGCTGGGCATGCGCGAACGGGTGCTGGCCCTGGGTGGGCAGGTTGAAGTCACCAGCACGCCCGGGCAGGGCACCGGTATTGCGGTGGTGATTCCACTCGATGCCGACGCGGCCCAGGAGCCGGCATGATCCGCCTGCTGATTGCCGATGACCATGCCATCGTGCGCGGTGGCTTGAAGCAGCTCATTGCGCTGGACCCCGACATGCAGGTGGCCGGTGAGGCCACCTGCGGTGCCGAGGTACTGGAGCGCTTGCGCCAACAGCCGATTGATTTGCTGCTGCTCGACCTGAACATGCCCGGCATCAGCGGCACCGATTTGATTGCGCGGGTCAAGGCGCACCAGCCTGAGCTGCCGATTTTGGTGTTCAGCATGCACAACGAGCCGCTGGTGGCATCGCGCATGCTCAAGGCCGGGGCCAGCGGCTACATCACCAAAGACTGCGAGCCTGACATCTTGCTGGCGGCAGTGCGCAAGGTGGCGGCGCACGGCAAGTACATTGATCCAGGCATTGCTGAGCGCATGGCGTTTGATGCCACTTCTACGGCTGAGCGGCCGCCGCACGCCCGGCTGTCGGACCGCGAGCTGCAAGTCTTTCGCCTGCTGATCACCGGCCAAACCGTCAACGCCATCGCGGCGCAACTGAGCATCAGCAACAAAACCGTCAGCACCCACAAGACGCACTTGCTGGAAAAGCTCAATCTGACCAGCATGGCCGAGCTGATGCGCTACGCCATGCAGCACGGCTTGCTGGGCTGAAGCCACGTGACAGCCAGTCGAAACCTTCAGAGCAAACCGATTAGCTGCAGTTAATATAGCTGAAAGCACATATTCCATAAGGGCTAGAGGTCAAATTTGTTAGCCATGGCAAAGAGGCCGCGTGCTGACCGTTGGTCCCGCGGTCATATCCGCTGTCCATTGCCGATGCCCAAAGCCACGGCGGCTGCGTTGAGCTGTTTGTCAAAGCAGCAAAACGCCATGGTGGCCCCGACCTGGTTATGGACGCGCAAGACGCTGGCCAGTTGCAGGCTGTCGTAGGCGCGCAGGCCGAAGGTTTGGGCGAGGTCGCCAGCACTTGTGATGAGGAGACTATCGACGGCAAGCTGGCTGTAGCCGCCCCATTCCTGATGCAATTCCTGCAAGGCTTGAGCCGCTTGTGGTGCATCAATTTGCCGTGTACGCTGCTTGAGAGCCAGCGCCGCGCACATCTCGACCCAGGTCAACTGGCTGACAACGATTCGGCTGGCGGACTGAAATGCCGCTTGCATGCTGGCGCTGTGCTGTTCCTGCACAAAAAGCTTCATCAAGGCTGAGGTGTCGCAAAACAGGATCACTTGGGACCCCGCAGTTCAATCACCAGGTCACTCATGGTTTGGCCGTTGGGGTCGGGCGGGAAAACCACCGGCTTGGGCAAACGCAAGGGCTGCGACGGCAGTTGGGCAATATAGCCAGCATCAACCAGCCGCTGCATCGCTTCTTCATCGCTGAGCACTTTGGGTGGTGCTGGTTTGTTGATCGGCAACACCAGTTCGGCCACCACCTTGCGGTGCGAGGTGATCTGCACCGGTTCACCCGGGCGAATGGCGGCAATGGCGCGCGCCGGGTTGGCTTTGAGTTCGCGTATCGAGACTTGCATGGCGTACCCCAAGGTTTAAATAGGCCCACATATTACATTGTGACGAAGATTGTGGTCACAAAATGCCAGCCAATTCACTTTGACCCACCTTGGCCGCATCTCAACCGGTGCCGATCCGCAGCGCCTGAAGCTGGAGCTGACGATTGGCCAGAGCGTCAACGCCATCTCCGCGCAACTGAGCATCAGCCACAAAACCGTCAGCACCCATAAGGCACGCTTGCTGGGTTGAAGCGCCCACGGTGCAGCCAAAACCGGGGCCAATGGCCGTGCCGGCACGGGCAGGGCAATACCGACCCCCAATCAGCATTTCCCTATAACCAAACCAGCATTGCCTGATAGTGCAGCCCGGGTGGCTCGGGGAAGATGGGCGCTTAGCGACGAAGCGTCTCATGGTTGATTTTTTCAACCCCATCTTTCACACTGCCGGGGAGGCTCATGAAGGAATTTCCGGCGACGGAACCAGTCAATTTTGCGCGAGCGCCCGCGCAGCAAGTTGAAGCCAACAACCGCCAGGGCACACCTGCGAGCCAACTGCCGGCGGGTAGCGGCCCGCTGCTGGTGGCCCTGGCAGGGTGCATCCTTTGGGCAATGCAGGCAGCTGGCGCTGGCCTGCATGCCGCCGTGGCAGCGGCCTTGCTGCTGCTGCTGGCCGGGGCACTTTCGTTTTGGGAACGCCGTGGCCTGCGGGCGGTGCACAGGGCCGCTGCCGATACTCGCCTTTACACCCGAAGTTTGCACGAGGTGGCAGATGCCTCGCTGGCCCGTTGGTCCCGGCACATCGACACCGTGCGCCAGCAGACTGAAACAGCCGGGTCGGAGCTGACGCACGATTTTGCCGCCATCCGCGCCCAGTTGCGGGCCATGCTGGACGCCGTGGGTAGTACCGACCAGGGCGGCGTTGTGAATGTTCTGGCGCTGTCTCGAAGCGATCTGGAAGCCATGATCGTGCGTCTGAACCGCGCACTGGAAGACCAGAAACCCATGTTGCGTGAGGTCGAGGCACTGGTGGCGGTGACCAACGATCTCAAACTGATGGCCACTGCTGTTGGTGAAATTGCCCGCCAGACCAACCTGATTTCCCTCAACGCCGCCATTGAGGCGGCGCGCGCCGGCGAATCGGGCCGTGGCTTCGCGGTGGTGGCCACCGAAGTGCGCCGACTATCGGCCGAGTCCGCTTCGCTTGGCAAAAAAATCAAGGACAAGGTCGAAGCGGTCAACACGGCCATGGTGTCGGCCTTGGCCACGGCCAGGCAGATGTCGAGCCATAACGAGTCGCTGACCAGCAGTTCCGATGAAACCATCCGCACGGTGCTGGGGCGCTTTGGCGCCGTTGCCAATGGCCTCGCTGATTCGTCGCGCCACATGGCCGAGGTCAGCCAGCAAGTGCGCGACAAGGTGGGCTCGGTGGTGGTGCAACTGCAGTTTCAGGATCGGACCGGGCAGATTCTGTCGGCGGTCTGTGCCGACATTCAGCGGCTGATCGAGCACTTGAACCAGCAAGACGGGTGTTTGCTGCGCGGTGAGGCACCAGCACCCTTTGATGTTGCGGCATGGGTGGCGCAACTGGAGCGCACCTACACCACCATCGAGCAATTTGACACGCAGGGTCCATCGGCCCGAGGCGCGGTGACTGCATCCGACATGACTTTTTTCTAACTTGGCAAAGGAATAACCACCATGAGCAAGACCATATTGGTCGTCGATGACTCAGCCTCCATGCGGTCGCTGGTCAGCATGACGCTGACAGATGACGGGTTTGACGTGATTGAGGCCTGCGACGGCCGGGATGCGTTGAAAAAGCTCTCAGGGCAAAAGATTCACCTGGTCATCAGTGATGTCAACATGCCCAACATGGACGGCATCACCTTCGTCACCGAAATGA
>JAIFMT010000095.1 GCA_020048295.1 Rhodoferax sp. | reverse complement strand
CCGCCAGGTCATGGCACCACAATGGGGCGAGTCGAGCACCATAATGTTGCGCTGCTGGTAACGCTCGCGCACCAACGGTGCCGGATGCCCAAAACGGTTACGGTGGCCGCTTTGCACCAACGCCAAACCGGGTGCCACGGCATCCAGAAAATCGGCGCTGCTGGACGTTTTACTGCCGTGGTGTGGTACCAGCAGCACATCCGCATGCAAACCAGACTTTCCACCCGCAGTCGGTGCAGCCAATGCGCCGACCAGACGGACCTCTTGCGCCTGTTCGATGTCGCCCGCCAGCAGGGCTGTGCGCTGCCCGTTGGAAATACGCAGCACGCAACTCATCGCATTGGTCTTATGCACCGGGCCATAGTCATCGGCCTGCGGTTGCAGCACCTCAAAATCCACGCCGTCCCACCGCCAGCGCTGCCCACTGACACAACGGGTGGCCGGGCGCAGCGCTTGCAGGGCGTTGTCATCCTCAATGGAGCTGAGCAACATGACCTGCGGCTGCATCATCAGCACCGCCGCAGCACCCCCGGTGTGGTCGCTGTCGCGGTGGCTCAACACCAAGGTGTCAAGTCGCACGTCCAGCGCGCGCAACAGTGGCACCAACACCCGGTGGCCAGCATCACTCTCCCGGCTGAAACGTGGCCCCGCGTCATACAACAAGGCGTGGCGCGCCGTACGCACCAACACCGCATTGCCCTGCCCGATATCAGCGGCCAACAGCTCAAACTGGCCTTCTGGCGGCTGGGGTGCCTGCCACAACAGCACCGGCAACATCAGCGGCGCACCGCACAGGCGCACCTGCCAGGGCAGACGCATCACCAGCAGCACACCGCCCAGCACGCCTGCGGCCCCGGCCCACCAGGGTGCTTGCGCCACCGACACCACCGCCCACGGCCAGCCCGCCAGCCAGCGCAAGACCGTGCCCAGCAGGCCGATCGCCAGTGAAGCCGCGTCCCACAGACCTGGCAACACCACCCCCAGCATCGCCAACGGTGTCACCAGCAGTGTCACCCAGGGAATCGCCAGCGCGTTGGCCAGCAAACCCACCAGTGACACCTGTCCAAACAGCAGCAGGCTCAAGGGCGTGAGTGCCAGCGTGATCACCCACTGCTCTCGCAACATCAATAAAAATCGGCTTTCAGCCCTCGTATTCATTGAGTTTATTGCTCTTGAATCAGAAGCAAACAAAACCCCTACCGCGACAAAACTCAGCCAGAATCCGGCCTGCAGCATGGCCCAGGGGTCAGCCACCACCACCACGCCACAGGCCAGCAGCCAGACCCGGGGCCAGGGCCAGCGCAAACCCAGCAGGCGCAGCCCAGCCACGGTAGCCAGCATCAATACAGTGCGTTGCGCGGGCACCCCCCAACCGCTGAACAAGGCGTAGCTGACTGCCAGCAACACACCGCCGATGAGGGCTGCGCCCGGTGCTGGCAGCCATAAACACAGGCGGCCAGAGCGCCGCCACCCAGCACCCACCAGCCAGCGGGCCAGCCAGGCAAACATGGTGATGTGCAGGCCCGAGATACTCATCAAATGCGCCACGCCAGTGGCGCGAAACACATCCCAGTCCACACGCTCGATGGCCGCCTGATCCCCCACCACCAGTGCGCCAATAACGCCCGCGGCCTTCGGATCAGACACCCGCTGAAAAATCTGCTCGCGCACTTGCTGGCGTGCCCAGTCCACGGGGTGCTGGTAGGTCAGGCCCAGGTTTTGCGGCACCAGGTCTTGCGGGCCGGCGCGCACATAGCCGGTGGCCTGCACGCCCTGCTCCCATTGCCAGAGTTCATAGTCGAACCCATACGGGTTCACGCCACCGTGGGGTGCCTTGAGGCGCACGGTGAAGCGCCAGCGCTCACCCACCTGAAGCGGCTCGGGTACGCGTTGCAGTTCGCCCATGAATTCGCCCGGCCCGTCGCCCCGGCCAAAAACCCCGGCGTACCAGGACAACTCCAGCCGACCGGGGAGGCGCACCGGCTGGCCGTCCAGCCGGGCGGACTCCAGGTCAAAGCGAAAACGCGTGCCCGTCTCACTGCGCTGCGGCAGCGCGGCCACCACACCCGTGACGGCAATATCGCGCCCTTCCAGCGCGGGTGCCAGTGCCAGGCTGACATACGCGACAGCGCGCAGACCGGTGGCACCAAACGCCAGCAGCCCCAGCGCCAGTACCCACATCACGGTCCGCCCGGGTGATCCAAGAACTTGCCTTGCTCTGCTATTTATAGCTGCAAGCCCAAGAAAAATAAGGGCTGCAAACACAAATGATGCATAAACCTGATACGTCCAAAGCGCTGGCTGCTGCAGTTGCACAGCGGTGCCTGCCAGTAGCCCCAGCAGGGCGGCGGCCCAGGGTTGACGCACCAGGCTTATGCCCGGTCTCCCTGCAACATCTGCTGCAGGTGCGCCAGCAGTTCATCGCGCAGCTCCATCAGTCGCTCCAATTGCTGCAACGCAGTCTGGTGATGACCGAGAGACTGGAGTTCGCATAAATGCGCACCCACCACGTGAACTTCCTCATGCAGGCTGATCAACTTGTCCCGCATGGTGGCGGTGCCTGCATCAGGCGCCGGCCCCTGCGCCTGCATCCATTGCCCCACCTGGCAATGGCGGCTGTCCAGCGGGGGCGCGCCGCGTTCACCCAGCAGAAACGATTCCAGCGCTGCCACCCAGGTACGGTGCTCCACGCCCGCAAACAACAGCGGCAGGTTGCGCCGGGGCACCACGGCCACATCACGCCAGCGCGCTTCACCCTGCCAGGCTGCCGCCCAGACGGGCAGGTCCTGTGCCGGCATGGGCCGTGCAATGCCATAGCCCTGCGCCAGTTCACACCCCAGTTGCAGCAGCATCTGGCCATGGGCCACGGTTTCCACCCCTTCGGCAATCACCTGGCGGTGAAACGACCTGGACAAATCAAGCACACCGACCAGGATCGACAGGTCATCCGAGTCGTCGAGCATGTCACGCACAAAACTCTGGTCAATCTTGAGCTGTGACACTGGCAGGCGCTTGAGGTAGGTCAGTGACGAATAGCCGGTGCCAAAATCGTCCAGCGCGTAATGCACACCCATGGCCCGGCACTGCGCCATGACCGCAGTCACCAGGGCCATGTCCTCCAGCGCGCTGGTCTCCAGCACTTCCAGCAGCAGATCTTGCGGGTTGATGTCCGGGTGCGCTGCCAGCGCCGTACGCAGGCTATCGACAAAACCCGGCTGCTGCAACTGGCGCGCACCCACATTGACACTCACCGGCAAGTGCAGCCCTGCTGCCAGCCAGGTGCTCATTTGCGTCAAAGCGGCTGCTATCACCCACTGCCCCACATCCACCGCCAGTGGATGGTCGTCAATCAGCGGCAAAAAAGCTGCTGGCGCCAGCAAACCGCGCTCGGGATGCTGCCAGCGTATCAGCGCTTCTGCACCTGTCACCTCACCGGTGCGCATATTCACCTTGGGCTGGTAATACAGCACAAACTCGTCCTGGGCCAAGGCATCGCGCAAGCGCTGCAAGCCTTCAAACTGGCCACGCAGGCTGATGTCCTGCTCTGCATCAAACACCTGGTAGCGGTTTTTGCCCGCCTGTTTAGCCTGGTACATGGCCTGATCGGCCTGACGCATCAGCTGCTCGGCATCCACCTCCTGCTTTTGCGGAAAGAAGGTCACGCCCACACTGGCCGACACCCGCAGCTCACACCCGTTGACCGTCACCGGAGAATCTGCGGCCTGCAGCAGACGCTTGAGCATCGGCACACTGCCATCGAGCCCGGCGACATCGAGCAACACCGCGACAAACTCATCGCCGCCCAGGCGTGCCAGGGTGTCACCGTCGCGCAAGGCCTGCTTCATACGGCTGGCCACAGTCAGCAACAACTGGTCACCCATCTCATGCCCATAGGTGTCATTGATGACTTTGAAACCATCCAGATCCAGATAGGCCACAGCCAGTTGCTGGTCGCGCCGGACAACCTGCGACATGGCCTGGCGCAAACGATCAGCCAGCAACACCCGGTTGGGCAGCCCTGTGAGCGCATCAAAATGCGCCAGGTGTTCCAGCTCGCGCTCATGCTGCCTGGCCATGGTGACATCCATGTACAAGGTGACAAAGCCACCCTGGGGCAAAGGCATGCCACGAACATCCAGCGTGGTGCCGTTGGGCAAAACACGCTCCATGCGGTGCGCCCGCAACTGCCTGGCCTGGGTCACTCGCTCGGCCACCAGTGCTTGCGGATCACCGGGGCCGTAGTCACCCCGGTGTACGTTGAAGCGGATCACGTCCTCAAAACCCGTGGCAGGGTCGTCCAACAAGGCATCGGGCAAAGCCAGCAAAGACTTGAACTGGCTGTTGAACGCCAAAAAACGCAAATCGGCATCCACCACTGACACCCCGCCCGGAAAGTTTTCAATGATGGTGGAGAGCTGGTCGTTTTGCTGCTGCAAGCGTGCCTCGGTGGACTTCAGCGCCGCCACCTGGCAATTCAGTTCCTGGGCACGGGCATCAAGCTCATCCTGGTTGTCGCGCAGCATCCCCAGCATGGTTTGCTGGCTGGCGGCCAGGGCCTGAATCTCGGCCAGGCGGCTGACCACGGGCGGCCCCTGCTGAAAATCGAGCTTTCCAATGCGCTGGCTGGCCTGGGCCAGCGCCTCCAGCGGCTGCGTCACACCCAGGGTACCGGCCCGGATCAACCACAGGGCCAGCGCCCCCACCAGCAACAACGCCAGGCCCAGCGCCCAGACAATCGGCGCCCACGCCGGCGCAAAGTCTTTGGCGGGTGCCAGCACCACCACCCAGAACTGCTGTCCGCCGAGCTTGTGCGGTCGCGCGCTTAACAGCCATCCCATGCCATCCGAGGTGTACGCCAGCACCGCATCACGCTGGCGACCGGCAAGGTGCCAGCGCGCCAGACCATTCGTCAGCGGTTTCAGACCCAGTTCAGCCGCCGGTTGAAGCACCTTTTTCAGCCAGTCGTCCTGCGTCACTTCAGGCGGCAGGGGGGGCATGGCCAGTACCCGCTCATCGTCGGTCATCACCAGCGCCATGCCATGGGTTCCCACGGTGGCGTGCAATGTGATGCTGGAGAGGTCGCGCAGTGTCAGATCAAAGCCCAGCACAAAGTCCCGCCCGTCGGCCAGGCGGGTGTGACTTGACGCGGTGATGCCAGGGTCCCCCGTGGTAAAAAAGGTATAGGGCGGCGTCCAATAGACCGTCTGCTGTGGCGGAAGGATCAGCGCACCTTTGAACCAGGGGCGCTCGCGCGGGTCGTAAGTCTGGTCGCTCCAGCGCTGGCGTGTCTCGCCGCTGGGCAAGTGATCCATCAACAAATGGTGTTGCAAGCCCCAGCGGGGAATATCGGTCATGCGGTTGCGCCAGGAACCATCGGCTTGCTGCAACAGCAACCACCCCT
>JAIFMT010000058.1 GCA_020048295.1 Rhodoferax sp. | reverse complement strand
AGTTCAGGTCAGGTGTGGGCCGCCAGTCCCAGGTCAGGCTCAAAGTCTTGGACTTTTCAGGTTGCAAGTCGAAGTTGGCCACCCGAAAACCGCTGCCCTTGTAAAGACCATCTGCCGTCTTGCTGCCGTCAAAGGAGCCAAACGAGCTCAGGCTTTCCTCGGGCGAGGGCGCGCGAAACGCGTGCGCATACAGCGCTTTGAACACGTTTTGCTCGCTGGCACGCCACACCGCACCCAGGCGCGGGTTCACCGCGCTGCCGTAGGCCGAGTGCTTGTCAAGCCGCAGGCCGGCCATGGTGGACCATTGCGCGTTCCAGTCGGACTGCAGTTGTGCATAGGCCGAGGCGTTGGTGTAGGAGGCCTCGTAAATGGCCACCGGCAACGTGGTGTTGAGGTACACCATGCCCTGTTCATCTGGGCCTTTGCTGGTGTCATACGAGCTGGGCAGCGTGTGCGCCTCGATGGCGGCGTATTTTTGCAGGCCCAGCCCGGCTTGCACGCGATGCTTGTCGTTCAAGCGCCAGGTCAGGTTTTGCTCCAGCGACAGGCGCTCGCCGCGCGTGTACTCGTGGCCGTCGATGAAGTTGGTGTAGATGTTGACGTACTTGGAGGCCGGGTCAACCGCTTGCAGCGAGTAGTCGAGCACGGTTTCGCCCGATACATCGGCGTTGACTTCAAAGCGGTATTTGGCAAACAGCGTGTCGGTGCGGGTTATCCACGGTGCATCGCTGAGGTACAGCGCGGTGTCTGGCTTGTCACCGGTGCTGGTAAGACTGCGAAACACGTTGCGGTAGTAGCCAAAGTCAAGGTTTTTGCCGGTGTCCAGGTGCGCGTAAAGGCTGTGGCTGCGGATGTCACCCACATAGTCTTCGCGCGCGGCGGCGGGCACCACCACTTTGCCAGCAAAGGTCTTGGCATCTTTGTCAGGAAAAGCTGCCGGGTAAAAGTCGTTCAGCGGGGCGCGGTCTGCCCGCTGCCAGTGCCCGCCAATGCTCAGCGCCAGGCCGCTGTCAGTTTTGGTGCCGGTCATGAAAGCGGTTTCAACGCCGCCAAATGAGCCGCCACCCAGCGACACCCAGCTGCCCTTGGCATCCATCGCATGGTCGGTGATGATATTGATGACACCTGCCACCGCATCTGCGCCGTACAGCGCAGCGGCCGGGCCAAACAGCACCTCGACCTGTTTGGCGGCATAGAGTGAAAAATTTTCTGCCAGCGGAAAACTGCCGCCCGCCGGGTTGCCGATGCGCACACCGTCGAGCATCACCAGCAGCTTGTTCGGGCCCACATAGCCCTGCACGCTGAAATTGTTGTAGGCCGATGATTTGGTGCCGCGCATGAAATCGACACCGGGCAGGTCTTCGAGCATATCTGCCAGGTTGCGATAGCGCCGCTCGCGGATTTGCTCGCGGGTGAATACCAGGATGTGCGAGGGGGTCTGGTCGCGCGTTTCGAGCTGGCGCGAGGCAGTAACGACCGGCAGATTGATCAGCTCCAGCAAGGACATCGGGCTGAGCCGGTCGATGTCGGCTTGCACCGAATCTGCCAAGGCGGGCAGCGAACTGCAAGCCAGGCTCGCCAGAAAAAACAACTGGGAAGATGTCTTTATGACACGCATCAAGTCACCGTAGAGGTTTTATTATTTTGACGGCCGCAAGCAGCCGCTCCAGGCTGTGGATCGTATCAGACGAGCGTTGGCGTGCGGGTGGCTGGCTGCCCGTCGGCTGAGTCGAGTTCCAGCAGGCTGGCCTGCAGCCAACCGCGCAGGCTGTTGATAAACGCCACCCCTTTGGCGCGTCTCAGGTCGTCTTGGGTGATGACGGCTTCATGCAACCGGCCCTGCTGTAACCAATGGGCGCGGCCAACACCCGGCAGCAAGCCGCAGTGCAGCGCCGGGGTAAGCCACTGGCCGTCCAGCCACACGGCAATGTTGCCGCGCGTGCACTCGGTCAGTTCGCCGCGCGGGTTGTACAGCAGCGTGTCAAATACCGCCGGGTCGGCAGGTGCAAACGCCTCGTAGTGGGCGCGGCGGGTGGTTTTGTAGTGGCTGAATTCGCTGCTGAATGCTTCAAAAGGCGTAGCTGCCAGAGCAATAACAACGGGGGCTATAGGCTTATTTTGTATAAATTTTTCGGCCTGGGGCGTGCCGTGGCGGTCCAGTTGCAGTCGCACCCGCCAGCAGGCGCTGGTGTCGCACAGTTGCGGCTCGGCTTGCTGGGCGCAGTGCGCGTCAACTGCGGACCCCTGGCCGGGCTGCGTGCCGCTGGCCATGAGCGCTTGCAGGGTGTGGCGAATGCGTGTCTCGTCAAACGGGTAGCCAAAATGCCGGGCAGCGCGCTGCAGCCGGGCCAGGTGCAAGTCCAGCAAATGAAACACGCCGTTTTGCAGGCGCAGCGTTTCCAGCAGGTTGAAGGGTTCGGCGGCGCGGTCCAAAAAGCGCCGCTTGTGCTGCCACTCGTGCCATTCGCCAGCGGCACTGGCATCAGCGGTGATGCCGCTGCCAATGCCGCAGCTGGCCTGCTGGCCCTTGAGCGTGACGCTGCGAATCGCCACGTTGAAGGTGGCGTGGCCGCCCGGGCGTACCACACCAATGCTGCCGCAGTAGATGCCGCGCGGCTGCGGCTCCAGCGTGCGGATCATCTGCATGGCGCGCACCTTGGGCGCACCGGTGATCGAGCCGCACGGAAACAGCGCGGCAAACACATCGGCCAGCGTGGTGCCGGGGCGGGTTTGCGCTGTCACGTCCGACACCATCTGGTGTACGGTGGGCAGGCTTTGCACCTGAAACAGCGCAGGCACTTTCACCGTATGGGGCAGGGCGATGCGCGACAGGTCGTTGCGCAGCAGGTCAACAATCATCACGTTTTCAGCCCGTTCTTTGGCGGACTGGGTGAGCGCCAGCGCCAGTTCGGCATCATCTTGCGGGCTGCTGCCACGCGGCGCGGTGCCTTTCATCGGGCGGGTCAGAATGTGTTGGCCGTCCCAGTCAAAAAACAGCTCGGGGGAGACCGACAGCACTTGCTCAAAGCCGCTGTCGATGAACGCTGCGTAGCCACCGGGTTGGGCCTGCTGCAGGCGGTCAAACAGCGTGGCCGCATTGCCGCACAGCGCACCATCCAGCGGGGCCGTGTAGTTGACCTGGTAAAACTCGCCAGCCGCGATGGCCTGGTGGATGCGCCCCATGTGGGCATCAAACTCGGCACGCGTCAGGCGGCTGTGCCAGCTGCTGCGGGTGTTTGCATCGTCGGTTGCCGCTGTGGCTTGCGCAGCCTCCGATGTGCCTGGGTTGTCTTGAAGCGGGTCGGGCCACGGCAGGGCTTGCGCATACACGCCAAACCAGGCCAGCGGCCCATCTGCCGGATGCGTTTGCAAGGCGGCATCAAAAGCGCTGGCTGCCTCGTAGCGCAGGTAGCCCACACACCAGTAACCTTGTTTGGCAAATGCTTGCACTGCATCCAGCAAGGGTTTGACCTGTTCTGGCGCATGTGCCACCAGGGTGTCGACGGGCGCTGCAAAGGCGCAGCGCAGGGCTGCCGTGGGTTGCGGCCCAGCAAGGCCGGGTGCACGCGGGTCGCAAAAATCAAGTCTGATCTGCATGTGCGGTCAGCCCGTCTGCCGTCAGCAGCAGCACCCGGTCAGCGCGGGCGGCAGCCGTTTGGGAGTGCGTGACCAGCACCATCGCCGCGCCATGGGCACGGGTTTGGCTGACCAGCGCGTCCATCACGCGCGTGGCGGTGCGTGGGTCCAGGTTGCCGGTGGGCTCATCAGCCAGCAGCAGCATGGGGCGGTGAATCAGTGCGCGGGCAATCGCCACCCGCTGCAACTGCCCGCCACTGAGCTGCTGCGGCAGGCGCTGGCCAAGCTCGCCCAAACCCACTTCGGTCAGCATCGCCTGCACGCGTGCGTCGTCATGCTGGCCCAGCAGCATCAGCGGCAGTGCCACGTTTTGCGCCACGCTGAGGTGCGGCAGCACATGAAAAGCCTGAAAAACAAAGCCGGTTTTTTCGCGCCGCAGCCGTGCCAGCGCGTCGTCACTCAGACCGCCGAGGTCTTGCCCGTCCAGCCGCACGCTGCCTTGGTTCCAGCTGTCCAGACCGGCCATGCAGTTGAGCAGGGTCGATTTGCCCACGCCAGACTCGCCAATGATGGCGACAAACTCACCCGGTGCCACGCGCAGCGAGACCTGGCTGAACACCGGCACATCGCCATAACGCTTGCTCAAGCTGTCGATGATGAGGGTCATGGGCAGACAGTCGCAGGCCAAAGCAGCGGGTCAACGGTATGAGCCAAATCAGGCAATTGAAATAATGCCATTGAGCGATTCGCAGGCGGATTCAAACAGCGACGCGGGCAGTTGTTTCCACGGGTGCGCCCTGGCGGCGCGCTGGCGCCAGTCAAATGACTTGGGCTGGTGCGTCAGCACATAGCCAATCTCACCTTTGGGTGTGGTGAACTTGACAGCAAAGGGGTTGGTTTCATTGGATTGCGCATGTGTCATGGGCAAGCCGATGACGATGCCGGTGCGCTCGTTGAACGCTCGTGGCGACAGCACCAACATTGGGTGTTCGTCTTTGATCTCGCGGCCGATTTGCGGGTTGAAGTCAATCCAGATCATGTCGCGCCGGTCTGGCACCCAGAGCTTGCTGCCGGGCATCAAAACACCTCGGCGCCGACACGGCCACTGGCCATGGCCTCGCCACCGTGGACTGCGGGGTCAAAAGCCTTGAGCTTTTGTGCCAGCGTGAGTTTGGGCTGGCCCACCGGTCGCAACAAGATGCCGTCTTGCACGACTTCGACCTTGATGGGTTGTCCCAGGGCAAAACGTGCGGCTTTGGCGACGGGCGATGTGATGCGCACCGCCAGACCGTTGCCCCATTCCTGGATGACCTGATCTGCCGTGATGCTGGTGTTCATGAACTGACTTGGTAATATGTTGATACCTGTTTATACATGAAAAACCAAAAGCCAGCGCGAACAGTCAGCGCCGCAAACCCGGCTGTTCAATAAATCCATCGGCCAGCGCCAGCACTTGCTGCAGCGCATCGGGCGCGTCGCAGGCCACCACGTGGCGCTCGGTCATGCTGCGCAGCCAGGTCATCTGGCGCTTGGCGAGTTGGCGGGTGGCAATGATGCCCTTGTCACGAAAGCCAGCCAGCGGTGAAGGGCCAGTCGGTGACTTAACGTGAAACAACACCGGTGTTTCTGTAGGAGCGGCGCCCTCGCCGCGAATGCGATGGCCAGAGTTCGCGGCGAGGGCGCCGCTCCCACAGGGTGTCATTCTTCGGGGTGGGCTAGCGCCCATGCCAATCAGATGTGCCTCCATCGCGTCCAGATATTCCCACGCCTGGCGGTAGCCCACACAGCGCAGGGCCGGTAGGTCTGGGTGCAGGTCGCCACGGCCGCGCAAGGCTTTGACCTCGTCCAGAAAGCCGGCAT
>JAIFMT010000057.1 GCA_020048295.1 Rhodoferax sp. | reverse complement strand
TGGCGCTTTTGGCCGTGGCGAAGGCCGGTGCCGCGTTTTTGCCGCTTGACACCGAGGCACCAACCCTCCGTTTGGCGCAAATATTGCAAGACAGTGATGCGTGTGCCTTGCTGATTGAGGCACCGGGGGAGGTGCGGCTTGCCCAGTTACATGTCAATACGCTGGTATTGAACGCTGAGGCCTTGCTGAACGAGCCCGTGCCGGCAGATGGGCGTGTGCCGCTGGCAAAGCCAGGCAATACCGATCTGGCCTATGTGCTGTTTACCTCCGGGTCAACCGGACAGCCCAAAGGCGTGATGGTGTCACATGCCACCCTGTCCCGCCGCCTGGCCTGGCTATCAAGGGCCTATGCGGTGGATTGGCGCGACCGGTCGGCACAAGCCACGCAGTTGACGTTTGATCCCTCTCTGATTGAGTTGTTTTTGCCGTTGATCCATGGTGCCAGTGTGGCGCTGCCCCCACCTGGGCGCAATTTGCCGGAGGCATTGGCTGATTTTGCGATTCGACATGCTGTGACCGTCATGGCCTTTGTTCCATCGACACTCAGCCGTTTTCTTGAAGGGGCCCTTGGAAAATCAGGACTTAAATTGCGGGTGGCCTGCTGCGGCGGCGAAATTTTGCCCGCCGAGTTGGCCAGGCGCTTCATCAGCCAAACCGGTGCGTGCCTGTTCAATGTCTATGGCCCAACGGAGGCGGCCATTTTTGCCACTGCCTGGCCATGTGGTGCAGACCCGGTGGACGTGGCGTTGCCGATTGGCCGACCGATTGATGACAGCACTATTTACGTGCTGAACTCGCAGCGGGAGCTGGTGCCATTTGGGGTCAGCGGCGAGATTTATATTGGTGGTGCAGCGCTGGCACAGGGTTATCTGAACCGCCCAGAGCTGGATGCACAGGTCTTTTTGGCTGACCCTTTCCGTCCTGATGGACGCATGTACCGAACCGGTGACCTGGGTTGGCTGGACGTTGAAGGTAACCTGCACTTTGGCGGCCGGGTCGATCGGCAAGTCAAAATTCGCGGTTATCGCGTTGAACTGGGCGAGATTGAAGCCGCCTGTCTGGCCGTTCCAGGCGTGACGCAAGCGGCCGCCCAATTGCAACACATTCAAGGTAAAGCGGTGATCAGGGCATGGGTGGCGGCCAGTGAAGGCGTCGAGGTCAACCGCTTGCAGCGTGCGCTTCGTGAGCGTTTGCCGGATTACATGATTCCTGCCACGATCACGGCATTGAAAGCACTGCCAGAAACCAGTGCGGGAAAAATCGACTATCCAGCACTGCCTGAGCAGAGTCACCGTTCAACGACACCCGGGCGGTTCTTGCCAGCATCACCGCTAGAGCGCGACTTGCAGATCTTGTGGCAAGAGGTGCTGCAGATTGAACGCATCAGCGTCACTGACGATTTTTTTGAGCTGGGTGGCGACTCCTTGGCAGCGGTCAGTATTTTGACTGGTCTGGAAAAGCTGTTGGGTCGCAGAGCATCGATGTACTTGTTGACCGAACACCCCACCATTGAGCAACTTGCAAGTGTCCTGGGATCGAATATCAAAACTCAGGGTATCCGCATTGACCTGAGTCCTGACGATGGCCGGGGCCGCGTACCTTTGTATTTGGCAGCATCCGGGCAAGGCGACCTGCTGCGCTTTCAAAACCTGGCCAGGGCGCTGGACGATGCCTTCGATGTAAGAATGCTGCAGCCGCCCGTTGAAACGCCCTTTAAAACCACCTTGGAACTCGCCACGCTTTATGCCCAAGAGATTGCTGCCCTGCGGCTGGAGGCGGGTTTTATCGCAGGATTTTCAGTTGGTGGGGTCGCTGCGCTGGAGACGGCACGTGTACTCAGGCAAATGGGTGGAGACCTGCGTGGGCTGGTGTTGATCGACACCATTTACCCGCAAGCGGCACTAGGTGGCGCGACATTCTGGCGGGTGCTGGGCTGGTTGGTGCGCAATCTGCATGTGCAAGAACTTAGCATGAATGGCCGGAGATTGGGTGCCATGTTCAACGACCCTGGCCTGATCAGTCAGGTGATGGCGCTCAGTGGTTATCGACCCCTGCACTTTGACGGACCGACCTGGCTCATCAAGTCTTCGGGTTTGGCGAGTTGGGACCGTTGGTTTTTTCGGCCCTGGCGCAAGCTGCTGGCATCGTCGCTGATAGAAGAGCAGGTGCGTGGTTTGCACGGCTCTATCTTTGAGTCCGGCAACGTAGGTGCCTTGGCTGCGGCAATCATCAAGGTGCGTGACCGCCATGATGCGTGAAGCTACCGAGTTCGACGTGGGCTTGCGCCGACGGTTGACCGGTTTGCTGTTGCTGTTGTGTGTCATGGCGGCACTGGCGGCTGCTTGGAAGTGGTCATCCTTGCGTAGTTGGCTGGATATCGAGTTGATGGTCGCCAGTTTGCAACGGTTGGGTCAGACGTTTGGCTTGTTGGCTGCGGTGGGTGCTTTTGCCTTGGCGGTAACGTTGGCGATCCCGGCTACTTTGTTGGCTTTGGTCACCTTGGTGGCTTTCGGTCCCTGGATAGGTTTTGCCTGTGCCATGACGGGTGCCTTGATCGGTGCCGGCTTGAGTTATGGTTTGGGCAGGGGGTTGGGTCGTGAAGCTGTGCAAAAACTGGCCGGAGAGCGTGTCAATCTGTTGAGTCAGCGCTTGGCCAATCGGGGTGTTTTGGCGGTGATTGTGGTGCGCCTGGTGCCAATAGCGCCCTTTGCCATTGTTAACATGGTGGCGGGTGCTTCACATATTCGCTTGCGCGACATGCTCCTGGGAACTTTTGTCGGCATGCTACCAAGTTTGTTAGCGATGATGATATTTATGGATCAGATTGTTGCCGCAGTGAAACAGCCGAGTGGCACTAGCCTGCTTTTGCTGGGTTTCACGGCAGCGCTTGTTTTGCTGGGGATGGCGGGTGCACGGCGTTGGATCAGAGACGCGGAGATGTCGAAATAATTGACAGTGCGTTTTAGGCCGAAACAGAATTTGCCGATGAATGCATCTGACTGCACGCTAACATGTTGTTTTATATGAAAACAAGTCAATACATTAACATTTGGCATGTTCTATGCTTTATTATCGCGCGGTAATCTAATAATTCAGGGTTCATCAGCAAGCAAATTGAGATATGCAACACAACCTATCACGTGTTACCGGCAGTGCCATTGAATCCAAGCGTCAAGCGGACAGGTTCGACTCTCGGCTGCCCATCGAACTCAATGGCAAGCAGGGGTTGACGCGAAACATCAGTGCAACCGGTGTCTATTTCGAGTCCCAAGCCGACCAAGTGCCTGGGTCAGTGGTCCAGTTTGTTGTGGAAGTGGACGTGCAAGGCCAGAAATTGAAAATGGTTTGCAAGGGCGAGGTGGTTCGAGTTGATCACAAAGATGGCGTTGTGGGTGTTGCCGTCAAACTGGCGCATTCTTTTTTTACTGACCCTGATTGAGTGAGTTAGCATCCGCCGAACTGGTTTTGAGGTTCGTGCAATCATGAAAATTTTACTGACTGGGGTGGCCGGCTTTATCGGCATGGGGGTAGCCAAGCGCTTGCTCGAACGAGGCGATACAGTCGTTGGGGTCGATAATCTGAACGACTATTACGACGTTTCCCTGAAGCATGCACGGTTGGATCAGTTGCGCACGCATGCTGATTTTCGATTTGTCCAATTGGACGTGGCAGACCGGGCAGGCATTGCTGAGTTGTTTTTCCGCGAGAAGTTTGACAGGGTGATTCACCTTGCAGCGCAGGCGGGTGTGCGCTATTCGCTCCAAAACCCTTTAGCCTACGTTGACAGCAATTTGCTGGGTTTTGCGAACATCCTTGAGGGTTGTCGGCACAATCAGGTCGCGCACCTGGTTTATGCCTCGAGCTCCAGCGTTTACGGTGGCAACACCAAAATGCCATTTTCCGAGCATGACAGCGTTGATCACCCGGTCAGTCTGTATGCCGCCACAAAAAAAGCCAATGAGCTGATGGCGCACACCTACAGCCACCTCTATCGGTTGCCCACTACCGGTTTGCGTTTTTTTACGGTCTATGGGCCCTGGGGTCGACCGGATATGGCGCTTTATTTGTTTACCCGGGCAATTTTGGAAGGGCGTCCGATTGACGTGTTCAACCACGGACAAATGCAGCGCGATTTCACTTACATCGATGACATTGTTGAAGGTGTCTTGCGTGTCACAGACCGTATCGCCAGTGCCGACCCAGCTTATGATGCCGCGCTGGCGGACCCGGCCACCAGCAACGCACCCTACAGGCTGTTCAATATTGGCAACAACAAGCCGGTACCGCTGCTTGAATTTATTGGCTGTATTGAGCAGGCCTTGGGGCAAGCGGCAGAAAAAAGACTGTTGCCCATGCAGGACGGCGATGTTCCAGCGACCTACGCCAACACGGACGCGCTGCGTCAATGGATTGGCTTTGTACCTGCTACACCTGTCGCTGTTGGCGTGGCGCGCTTTGTGCAGTGGTTCAGAGCCTATTACCGAATTTGAAGAAGTGTCTTCACAATTCCCCTGGCACCAGCCTCGCACAGGTCGAGTACGCGCTCAAAGCCGGATTGGTTGCCAAAGTACGGATCCGGGACCTCCAGTGTTTTCAGTTCAGGGGCATGCGCTAAAAACAGGCTCAATTTATGATGGTATTGCGGCGGGCATTGCAACTTCAATGCGTCCAAATTTGCCATATCCATCGCGATCACCATGTCAGCGCGCTGAAAGTCCAGTGGCTTCATTTGCCGCGAGCGGGATTTTTTGACCGTGTACTGCCGATCAGCAAGCGCTCGTGCGGCGCGGGCATCCGGAGATCGGTCGCCTTCCCGAGCATGGGTTCCCGCTGAATCAATCTTCACTTGGGACGACAACCCGGCATCGCGCACCATATGCTGCAGCACCGTGGCTGCCATGGGTGAGCGGCAGACGTTGGCCATGCAGACCAGCACAATATTGATCATGGTTCAGACAAATGAGGGGACGTCAGATATTGGTTACCGTTATTCGGTGGGGTGCTGCGGGCGTCAACGAGGAGATTCATGGCGAGTTTGCGTTGTGTGAATAAACGACAGAATTATGGGTTGTGATTTCGAGATTGAAGTTTGTAAGTGAGCTTATGCAGCACTAATGCGGTATATTCCCGGGCGGGCCATTGCGGTGCTCTGCGTATTTTTAACGGCTCAAACTTGAGGGGGTAGTCTGTGAATAGTTTCATTTCGGTGTTGGCTTCGTGGGCCGTGTTGTCACGTATCATTTTGGCAGGCTTGGTCGTTGGGGTGATTGCAGGTTGCGCAAGCCCATCAGGCAATTACCCGGCAGCACCTTCTGTGGCGGCAACTGCTGATTACAACTACATTGTTGGTCCTGGCGATAGTCTCAACATCATTGTTTGGCGCAATCCGGAGCTGTCCATGTCGGTGCCGGTGCGACCGGATGGGAAGCTTTCCACCCCGCTGGTGGATGAGCTCGTGGTACAAGGAAAGACTTCGAGCGAAATCGCCCGTGATGTCGAAAAAGCATTGAGCAAGCTGGTCCGCGATCCGGTCGTGACGGTGATTGTCAGCAACTTTGTCGGTCCGTATAGCGAGCAAATTCGTGTCGTCGGAGAGGCTGCCAAGCCTCAAGCGCTGCCTTACAAGCAAAAAATGACCTTGCTTGATGTCATGATTGCAGTGGGAGGATTGACCGACTTTGCGGATGGCAATGGGGCCTCGATTACGCGCGCAGCAGAAGGCGACAAGCGCTACTCGGTTCGACTGAAAGACCTCATCAAACGCGGCGACATTTCGGCGAATGTTGAAATGAAGCCGGGCGACGTATTGATTATTCCCCAAGGCTGGTTTTAACGTCTTTTCACTCCTGGTGTGGAAGAAGACCCTTGCAATCGGGTCTTGTGACAGCCGAATTCCAATAGAGCAAACGCATATCAATGGATGAACTCATCAGTCAATTGACCACGATCCTTCGGGGCATGTGGAGACACCGCTGGCTGGGATTGATCGCGGCTTGGTTGGTGGCTTTGATTGGGTCCGGTGTGGTGCTTTCTGTGCCCGATAAATACGAAGCGACGGCCCGTGTTTTTGTCGATACACAGTCCATTCTGAAACCATTGATGTCGGGATTGGCCGTACAGCCGAATGTTGATCAGCAAGTTGCGATGTTGAGTCGCACGCTGATCAGCCGCCCCAATGTCGAGAAGCTCATTCGCATGGCCGACCTGGATCTTGGCAGTGGCGAGAGAAAGGTACAAGAAGCGCTGATAGATCATTTGACAAAAAGCCTTGAGATCAAGAATCTTGGCCGTGACAACCTGTATATCCTGTCCTACCGCGACCCTAATCCTGAAACAGCCAGAAAGGTGATTCAGTCGCTGGTATCCATTTTTGTTGAGTCCAGCCTGGGTGCAACACGGAAAGATTCAGATACGGCAAAGAAGTTTATCGATGAACAGATCAAGGTTTATGTTGCCAAGCTTGAAGAAGCCGAAATGCGCCTGAAAGAGTTCAAACTGAAAAACATTGATACCCAGACTGCCGACGGACAAGACATGGCGGGGCAACTGAGTGCCATCAGCGGCCAGCTACGCCAAGCGCGACTGGAACTGCGGGAAGCTGAAAATGCACGGGATGCAGCGCACAAGCAGCTTGAAGTTGAACGCGCCTTGACCACCAGCAGTCTGATGTCAGAGAAGCCTGCCAACATTTCAACGCCAGAGATAGATGCCCGAATTGAAGCGCAGCGACGCAATCTTGACACATTGCTGCAACGGTTCACCGAAGAACACCCCGACGTGGTTGGGGCGAGGCGCCTGATCAAGGAACTTGAGGAACTCAAACGACGTGAGATCCAGGAACTGCGTAAAACCGCCATTGCCAACCCGGCTGCAGCCAGTCAGAACACCAATTTGGCTTATCAGGAACTGAGCCGTGTCATGGCGACCTCTGAGGTACAAGTGGCATCGTTGCGTGCCCGGGTTGCTGAGTATGAGTCACGCTACAACCGTGCTCGCGAAGCCATGAAGACTGCGCCCCAGATCGAGGCAGAGTTTTCCCAGCTCAACCGCGACTACGACATTAACAAAAAGAATTACAACGATCTGGTGAGTCGACGGGAGTCGGCTTCCATGTCAGGTGAATTGGAAAGTGCGTCAGGTGTCGCTGACTTCCGGCTGATTGATCCACCACGATCATCGCCCAAGCCAGTGGCTCCCAACCGGCTATTGTTGATGCCACTGGCGTTGCTGGCTGCCTTGGGGGCTGGACTGGGTGTCTCCTTTGTCATGAGTCAGTTGCGAGCCGTTTTCTTTGATGGCCGGGCCCTGAGTGAGTCAGTGGGGGTGCCGTTGCTGGGGGTCGTCAATATGGTGCTCGATGATGGGGCCGCCACGCGGCGACGAAACGAATTGAAGAAATTTCTGGCCGCCACCGGCGGTTTGTTGGTCGCCTTTGGTGCGGGAATGGTGGCGCTGTTCCTTTTGTCGGGGCGGGGGGTAGCAGGGTGAAACAACCATGACCAGCTTGATTGAACAGGCGGCGAAGCGCCTTGAGCAACTTCGCCAGGCTGGTGCCGAGATGCCTGCAACCCAGGTGTCTGTAGCCGATTTGCCCCTCCGTGAAGAAGTGCCTGTTGCGGCGGCTGGCGCTGCCATCGTTGCACAGGCAAGTGTTGCAGCAGTGCCGGGTGTTGATGGCGGGGCGGGGCCAGCGGTGCCGTTGTCGCGCCGAGTTGAACTGGATCTGGATGCGCTGGCGGCCAATGGAATTGTCAGTCCCAATGCACCACGGACACAGGTGGCTGACCAGTACCGGGTGATCAAGCGTCCGTTGATCAGGAATGCCATGGGGAAGGGTGCAGCGTCGGTTGCCAATGGCAACCTTATCATGATCACCAGTGCGTTGCCTGGTGAGGGCAAGAGCTTTACTGCCATCAACCTCGCCATGAGTATCGCCATGGAAATGGACAATACTGTCATGCTGGTAGATGCTGACGTGGCTCGGCCATCGGTCATGCGAATGTTGGGTTTGCCAAGCAGTCCCGGCCTGTTGGACATTATTGTCGAAGACTCCAATGACCTTTCGCGCGTGCTACTGAAAACCAATGTTGATAAATTGACTATTTTGCCCAGTGGCACGCCACACCCACGGGCAACTGAACTGCTGGCCAGTGATGCCATGGTTCGGTTGCTCAACGACATGTCCGCGCGATATTCTGATCGAATTATCATTTTTGATTCGCCTCCATTGTTGATCACGACCGAGTCACGCGTCTTGGCCACCCACATGGGGCAGGTGGTGATGGTGGTTCACGCTGGCAGGACGTTGCAGTCCGAGGTCAAGCAGGCGCTGGCAGCCATCGAGGCCTGTCCATTGAAATTGATGCTGCTCAACAAGGCCAGCAGTTTGTTCAAGGATGGCTATGGCTACGGCTACGGTTATGGCAATGAGCACGGTTATGGTTATGGTTATGGCCATGAGTCAGCGCGTACACAAGGTGATTGACTTCGAATTTATGCGCCACTTCCATAAGTCACTGCTGGCGTTGTCTTGGCAAGGGTCTGCAGCTGTTGTGGCGCTGGCGATGGTTCCTCTGCCCAGCGCTGCACAAGAGGCAGCAGCCGATGTGAATCGATCGCTCGCAGTGGTACCTCGCGTTTCCCTGCAAGGCAAGTTAACCGACAATGTGGATCTCGCCAATCTGAACACACGCTCGGATCTGATTACTGAGATTAGCCCGGGGTTGCGCGTCACGATCAATGGGGCGCGCATCAAAACTTACTTTGACTACGCTCTCACGCAAGTTGACTACGCCAGACACTCCGCCTCCAGCCAGTCGCAAAACGCGTTGACTGCATTCGGCTCCTTGGAAGCCATCGACAACAGGTTGTTTGTTGAATTCACCGGCAATATTTCGCAACAGGCTGTTTCCGCTTTTGGTACCCAGTCGCTCGACAATACGGTGATCAACCAGAATCGTGCGGAGGTTTCGAACTTCAGTGTTTCCCCTTTTCTTCGCGGGCAACTCGGCGATCTGGCGCAATATGAGGTTCGCTTCAGCCGTTCCGTGACGGACAGCAACGCGCAGACAGCGACTGGCAGCACGGTGACAGACTCCGTCGTCAAACTGAGCAGTGGCAAGACGTTAAGAAATTTGGGTTGGTCGGCTGCAATGGCCCGACAGAGCGTGACTTTTGACCAAGGGCGCGCTACCCACTCTGACAGTGTCAATCTCGGCCTGAATTACAGTTTCAGCCCGCAGTTCAAGGTCTTTGCCAACGCGGGTAGTGAAAGCAACAACGACACCACGCTCGACAAAAAACGCTATGCGACCAACGTTGTCGGCATGAACTGGATGCCGTCGGACTTGACCTCAGTGTCGCTGACGCGCAGCCACCAATCTTTTGGCAGTGCTTACAACCTGTTGTTAACGCATCGAAGTGGACGCACCGTCTGGAAACTTAGCGACAGCAAAGACCGGTCAACCGCTGCAAATCAAATCAATGCTGGCAGCATCGGGTCGATGTACGATTTGCTGTTTTCCCAGTTTGCCTCAGTCGAGCCTGATCCAATAGCCCGCGCGACGATGGTTGAAAACTATCTGCAAACCAACGGCATTAGCCCATCGGCGATTGCAACCAGTGGTTTTTTGACTTCCGCTCTCACTTTGCAGCGCCGACAGGAACTGTCATTTGCCTTGCTGGGCGTGCGTGACACCATCACTTTCATTGCCTCGCGCAGTGAAAGCAGTCGGCTCGATGCCTTGTCTGACAGTGTGGATGATCTGAGCAACTTTGGTGATGTTCGCCAGCAGGGTGTCAGCGTGCAACTTGCCCACCGCTTGACCCCCGATTATTCTTTGGGAGTTGTCTGGTCGCAGCAGCAAACCAGCAGCGCCAATGGCGCACAGGACACCCGCCTGCGTTCACTGGATGTCACTCTGAGCGGCAAACTGGGCAAACGGTCAACGGTGTCGCTGGGTGCGCGCCATACCGTGGTGGACAGCGACACTGCACCTTATGCCGAGAGTGCGGTGACGGGCAATATCAATGTGCAGTTCTAGCCCATGTATGAAGCGTTTTATGGGTTAAATGGCAAGCCTTTTCAGATTAACCCTGACCCCAATTTCTATTACGGCAGCAAGCAGCATCGCCGTGCCAAGGCCTATCTGGAGTACGGTGTACTGCGCAACGAAGGCTTCATTGTCATCACCGGCGAGGTGGGTGCTGGAAAAACGACCGTCGTGCGCGGCTTGATTGCCGGACTGGATGCTGCCAAGGTTGTCGCCGCCAATCTCGTCACAACCCAGTTGGACGCAGAAGATACCCTGCGAATGGTGGGTTCGGCCTTTGGAGTGTGGGTCAAAGACCTTTCCAAGGCCGATGTGCTGATGGCTTTGGAAGCATTTTTTCTGAACCAGACGAGCCAGGGCAAGCGTTGTCTGCTGATCGTCGATGAAGCGCAGAACCTCAGTCTGCGCGCTGTTGAAGAACTGCGCATGCTGTCCAATTTTCAATATGACCAGCAAGCCTTGTTACAGACCTTTCTGGTCGGACAACCCGAGTTTCGTGCGATTTTGCAGAGCCCGGACATGAAGCAATTGCGCCAGCGGGTCACCGCCACTTGCCACATCGGTCCGCTCGACCAGGACGAAACCCGCGCCTATATTGAGCACCGCCTCAAGTGCGCAGGTTCCACCGGTCGGCCAACTTTCGACACGGCAGCGATTGAAAAGATTTTCAAATCATCGGACGGCATTCCAAGGCGCATCAATCTGATTTGTGACCGACTGTTGCTGCTTGGGTTTCTGGGCGCCAAAGATGCCTTTCGTGTGGAAGATGTCACCGAGGTGGTGGATGAAATACAGGATGAATCTGGTTTGCCCGCGGTTCAGGTGGCCGATGACGATTCAGTTTGGAGTGACTCGGTGCTGCGAGATATTAGTCCCACCGAATCTGTCAACCTTGACCCGGGTAAGTTTCAAATTACCCCCGCTTTGGCGAGGAACATCTCCAGCCAGGTTGATGCATTGGGTATCGAGCAGTTTGACGCGCGTTTGCGCCGGCTGGAGGGGAGTGCATTGCGCCTGGAGCGGATCAATCTTGAAACGCTGGTGATGTTGCAGAAGCTGGTCAAGGCGGTGACCAAGGCGCCTGAAGGAAAACCACCATGAGCCTAACCCGCTTGCCCCTTGTCAACGCCCTCACCATTGACGTCGAAGACTATTTTCAGGTGTCTGCTTTTGCCCCGCATATCGCGCGCTCTGAATGGAATAGTCATGAATGCAGGGTCGAACGGAATGTCAACCGAATTCTGGAACTGCTGGACAAGCACCAGACCAAGGCCACTTTTTTCACCTTGGGCTGGATAGCTGAGCGCTATCCGCAATTGGTGCGGCAAATTGTGGCGCAAGGGCACGAGTTGGCCAGCCATGGCTACGGCCATGAGCGTGCCAGTGATCAGTCTGAAGCGGTCTTTTACGCCGATGTGCATCTGGCCAAGGTGATTCTGGAGGACTTGTGCGACCGTGAAGTCTGCGGTTACCGGGCACCCAGTTTTTCAATTGGGAGCAACAACTTGTGGGCCTATGACTGCCTGGCACGCGCCGGCTATCGCTACAGCTCCAGCATTTACCCCATCCAGCATGACCATTACGGCATGCCCGATTCGCCACGCTTTGCCTATGAAGTCCGTCCCGGCCTACTTGAGATTCCCATCACCACCTTGCGCCTTTTGCAGCGCAACTTGCCCTCCAGTGGCGGGGGCTATTTCAGGCTGTTGCCTTATGCACTGTCACGCTGGATGCTGAGGCGGGTCAATGCGCGTGACGGTGAATCGGGCATATTTTATTTTCACCCCTGGGAAATTGACACCGGGCAGCCGCGTGTGGCGGGTATTGGCCGCAAGACGCGTTTTCGGCATTACGTCAATATTCACCGTATGGAAAACCGTCTCGACCGCTTGTTGGGCGATTTCAAATGGGGCCGGATGGATCAGATCTTCATGGGTCAGTCCGCACCCGCCGGCAAGCCCGCCAGTGTCGCAACCATCGCACTGACCTGACCTTGCCGTGATCAACATCCAGCGACTCCTGCCGCAAGACTTGTTGGGCGCACAGCGTTGGGACGCGTTTGTGATGACTTGTCCGCAGGCGACATTTTTTCATCGCGCCGGCTGGCAGCGCATTGTGCATGAGGTGTTCCGCCACGACACTTATTTTTTGTATGCCGAAGAAGACGGCAACATTCTGGCGGTGTTGCCGCTCGGGCACGTCAATAGCTGGTTGTTCGGCAATGCGTTGACCAGCCTGCCGTTTGCCGTCTATGGCGGCGTGGCATCGGTGAACCCGCAGGCCAGTGCAGCGCTGTTGCAGGAGGCGCAGCAAATTGCCCAACGCCTGGGCGTGGGCCACCTTGAGTTGCGCAACATCCACCCGAGCGAAGCCAACTGGCCCACGCAAGACCTGTATGTGACCTTTCGCAAGGACATCCTTGCTGACGAAGAAGCCAATATGCTGGCGATTCCGCGCAAACAACGTGCGATGGTCCGCAAGGGCATCAAAAACGGCCTGGTCAGTCACATTGACCCCACGGTGGACCGATTCTTTGCCTTGTTTGCCGACAATGTGCATCGCCATGGCACGCCGGCGATGCCAAAGAAGTATTTCAAGGCTTTGCAGGCTGAATTTGGCCCGGACTGCGAAATCCTGACCGTGACCAGCGCCGATGGTCGCCCCTTGAGCAGTGTGTTGAGTTTTTACTTTCGTGACGAAGTGTTGCCGTATTACGCCGGCGATGACGAAGCCGCCCGCGAGCTGGCGGCCAACGACTTCAAGTACTGGGAGCTGATGCGCAGAGCCTGCGCGCGTGGCCTGAAAGTGTTTGATTACGGTCGCAGCAAGCGTGGCACGGGTCCATTTGCGTTCAAGAAGAACTGGGGCTTTGAGCCAACCCCGCTGCATTACGAGTACTGCCTGTACAAACGCGACAGCATCCCGCAAAACAATCCCAACAACGCCAAGTACAAGCTGATGATCAGCGTCTGGCGGCGCATGCCGCTCGCGCTGGCCAACTGGCTGGGTCCGTTTGTTGTGCGCAACCTCGGGTAACACAGACGGTGGGCAAGCTGCTTTACCTGGTGCACCGGCTACCCTTTCCGCCCAACAAAGGCGACAAGGTGCGCTCGTACCATTTGCTCAAACACCTGGCCGCACAGCATCAGGTTTTTCTGGGTACGTTTGTGGATGACCCGGAAGATGAAGCACATGTGGCCACCGTGCAGGGCCTGTGCCCTGACCACCACATCGCGCGACTCAATCCGCGGGTGGCCAAGTTGCGCAGCCTCTCGGCGTTGCTCACACCGCAGGCGTTGAGCTTGCGCTACTACCAGAACGCGGGGTTGCAAGCCTGGGTGAACGACATTTTGGCCACGCAGCAGATTGACGCCGTCGTCATTTTTTCATCCGTCATGGCGCAGTATGTGAAGCTTGCGCCCGGTGGCCCTCAGGTGCCGATGCTGGTTGACTTTGTTGACGTGGATTCCGCCAAATGGACGCAATACGCGCCACGGCATCGCTGGCCCCTGTCTTGGCTGTACCGGCGTGAGGGCCGCTGCCTGCTGGCTTACGAGCGAACGGTGGCGTTGCGTGCCCGGCATTCTTTTTTTGTGACGGACAACGAAACCGCGCTGTTTCGCCAACTCGCGCCCGAGAGTGCCGCCCGAGTGGAGGCGATCAGCAACGGAGTCGATGCCGACTACTTTTCTCCCGATGCGGCGCGACCTTCCCCCTATCCCACCGGGGTGCCTGCAGCAGAACACCTTGCGGTGGTGTTCACCGGTGCCATGGACTACTGGCCAAACATTGATGCGGTGACCTGGTTTGTGGCCGAAGTGCTGCCCGCCTTGCGGCTGGACTGGCCCGCACTGTGTTTCTACATCGTTGGGCGCAGCCCGCCGCCGAGCGTACTCGCCCTGGCCGGGCCGGCTGTCGTGGTCACCGGCACAGTGCCCGATGTGCGCCCCTACTTGCAGCATGCTGCTGTTGTTGTGGCACCGCTGCGGGTGGCGCGCGGCATTCAAAACAAAATTCTGGAAGCCATGGCGATGGGCCGTCCGGTGGTTGCATCCACCGCGTGTGTCGAGGCCATCAATGCGCAGGCTGACCAGGAGCTGGTGGCAGCCAGCAGCGCCAATGACTTTTCCCGGCAGATCAGCGCCCTGTTGCGCGCGCCGCAGCGCTCGGCGGATGTCGGGCGGGCTGGACGTCAGCGGGTTTTGCAAGACTACAGCTGGTCTGCGCACTTGTCGTGCATCGACCGTCATCTGCTTGAAGAGGGAGATTTATGAACGTAATGGCCCAGGGTCAACCCCAAGCTTCGCGGGCGTGGCGACAGTCTTTGCCAATCCTTGTGGTGCTGCTGGCTGCCACGCTGGCGTTGTTTTATGACACCGCCAGCGCCATGGTGATGATCTGGCTCCGCTCTGACACCTTTACCCACGGCTTTCTGGTGCCGCCTATCGTGATCTGGCTGGTGTGGCGCAAACGCCAGACCCTGGCCTATTACAACCCGCAGCCTAGCCGGTGGGCCTGGTTGCTGCTCGCGGGCGCGTCTTTTGCCTGGCTGCTGGGTGATCTGGTGGCCGTCAATGCGCTGACGCAATTGGCACTGGTGAGCATGCTGGTGCTGCTGGTGCCCGCTGTGCTGGGGTTGGCGGTGACGCGTGCCATATTGTTTCCCCTGGCTTTCATGTTTTTCGCGGTACCGTTCGGTGAATTCGCCATGCCACAACTGATGGTTTGGACTGCCGACTTTACCGTGCTGGCGCTGCGCCTGAGCGGCATTCCGGTGCTGCGCGAAGGCTTGCAGTTTGTCATTCCGTCGGGTAGTTGGTCCGTGATCGAGGCCTGCAGCGGTGTGCGCTACCTGATTGCTTCGCTCACCGTGGGCACGTTGTTTGCCTACCTCAATTACCAGTCCCTGTGGCGCCGGTTGCTGTTCATCATGGTGTCGCTACTGGTTCCAGTGATCGCCAACTGGCTGCGCGCCTACATGATCGTCATGCTGGGCCACCTGTCTGGCAACACACTGGCGACCGGGGTGGACCATCTGATCTATGGCTGGGTTTTTTTTGGTGTCGTGATCATGCTGATGTTCATGGTGGGGGCCCGCTGGTCTGAGCCTGAGCCAGAGGCTGCGGCCAGCTCCGGTGCAGTCGCGTCTCCGGTCGAGCTTGCCCGGTCTGGGTCGCTGTCTGCTACGGGCTTCTGGCATCAGCCCTGGGCCACGGCGCTGCTGCTGCTGGTGCTGCTTTCTGCACCACAGGTTGCGCGCTGGGCCATCGATGCGGCAGATCAGGCCGCCACCCCTGTGTTGACGCTCCCGGCGGTCATGAGCTCCGACTGGACCGCCGGTGACTCCCCAGTGGCTGACTTCACACCCGACTATCAAAACCCATCGGCCGCTGTCAACGCCAGTTTCCAAAACCAAGCCATGCGGGTGGGCCTGTACCTGGGCTATTACCGGCAGCAGAACTACGACCGCAAATTGGTCAGTTCCAGCAACGTGCTGGTGCCATCCAAAGATCCACTTTGGGCGCAGGTGTCGGCGGGCACGCGCCAGGTTGACTTTTCTGGCCAACCCAGGCAGGTGCGCACTGCCGAGCTGCGCGGCGCGTCGCTACTGGGCAGCCAGCAGCAGGATCGCTTGCTGGTGTGGCATGTCTATTGGATCAATGGAAGCTGGACGGCCAGTGACAGCGTCGCCAAACTCTACGGTGCGCTGTATCGCCTGCTGGGTCGGGGCGATGACGCAGCGGTGGTCATGGTGTACGCCCCCAAAGGCCAGGCTGGCGAAGGCGAGGCCGCTTTGGCTGCCTTCATGCAGGCTAACGGGGCGGCGATTGCTGCTGTTTTGCAGCAAACCAGAGCGCAGCGCTAGCGCACCCCAAGCCCCAAGGACATCACCCGTATGTGTGGCATCTCCGGACTGTTTGACACCCGTGGCAAGTGCGAGTTTTCGCCATTGCTGCTGGAGCGCATCAACAACATCCAGGCGCACCGCGGCCCGGACGAATCGGGTCTGCACCTGGAGCCGGGACTGGGCTTTGGGCATCGGCGCTTGTCGGTGATTGACCTGACGACGGGCCAGCAACCGCTGTTCAACGAAGACCATTCAGTGGTCACCGTGTTCAACGGCGAAATTTACAACTACCAGGAACTGGTGCCCGAGCTCAAGCGCCTGGGTCACCAGTTTCGCACCCGCAGCGACACTGAAGTCATCCTCCACGCCTGGGAGTCCTGGGGCGTTGATTGCGTCAAGCGCTTTCGCGGCATGTTTGCCTTTGCCTTGTGGGACCGCAACCAGCAAACGCTGTTTCTGGCGCGCGACCGCCTCGGTGTCAAGCCGATGTTTTATGCGCTGCTGGCCAACGGCACGTTTGTCTTTGGTTCCGAGCTGAAAGTCATCACCGCGCACCCGGATTTTGTGCGCAGCATCGACCCGCTGGCAGTGGAAGAATACTTTGCGCTGGGCTACGTGGCCGACCCGCGCTGCATCTACAGCCAGGCCCACAAGCTCCCTTCGGCGCACACCTTGCTGCTGCGCCATGGCGCGCCCCTGCCGGCACCGCAACCGTATTGGGATGTGCAGTTCACCGGCAGCAATCCCATCAGTGCGGTGGCTGCGGCCGATGAGTTGCGTGCCCGGTTGGATGAGTCGGTCAAATACCGCATGATTGCCGATGTGCCGTTGGGTGCTTTTTTATCGGGCGGTGTGGATTCGAGCGCTGTGGTGGCCACGATGGCCAGCGTCTCGGCCACGCCGGTGCGCACCTGCGCCATTGGTTTTGATGTGCCCGAGTTCAACGAATCGGCTTTCGCCCAGCAGGTGGCCAGCCGCTATCACACCGAGCACCATCTGGAAATCGTCAAAAGCGATGACTTTGACCTGATTGACACGCTGGCCTGGCTGTATGACGAGCCCTATGCCGACAGTTCGGCCATTCCCACCTACCGAGTTTGCCAGTTGGCGCGCAAGCACGTCACCGTGGCCTTGTCGGGCGACGGCGGCGACGAGAGCTTTGGCGGCTACCGGCGCTACCGCCTGCACCTGATGGAGGAGCAGGCGCGCAGCAAGTTGCCCTTGAGTCTGCGCCAGCCGCTGTTTGGTGCATTAGGTCGGCTTTACCCCAAAGCCGACTGGGCACCGCGCATGTTTCGCGCCAAAACCACCTTTCAGGCGCTGGCCTTTGATTCTGCCCAGGCCTACGCGCACAGCATGTCGGTGCTGCGCGCTGATGAGCGCGAGCGGCTTTATTCCGACGGCTTCAAGCGCTCGCTGGCGGGCTACAGCGCGCATCAGGTGTTTGCGCAACATGCGGCCAAAGCCAACACCGACGACCCGCTGGCGCTGATCCAGTACCTGGACTACAAGACCTGGCTGGTGGGCGACATCAACACCAAGGTGGACCGCGCCAGCATGGCGCATTCGCTCGAAGTGCGCGAGCCGCTGATGGACCATGTGCTGGTCGAGTGGCTGGCCACCCTGCCCAATGCGCTCAAGATCAAGGGGCAAGAGGGCAAGTGGCTACTAAAAAAAGCCTTTGAGCCGAGCTTGCCGCATGACGTGCTGTACCGTCCCAAGATGGGATTTTCGGTGCCCCTGGCGCAATGGTTGCGTGGACCGCTGCGCGCACGCCTGCAGCAGGCCGTGCTGGGGCAAAGGCTACAAGACACTGGCTACTTCAATCCGAAAACATTGCAAAGCATGGTCAACCAGCACCTCAGCGGCCAGCGCGATTTTTCCGCACCGCTGTGGTCGCTGCTGATGTTTGACGCGTTCTTGCGGCAAGCTGGCACCGCCGCGCCAGCGTGACTGGTGATTTATATAACAAATTGGCCTCTAGCCCTTTACCGGTAAGCGATAGCAGCTACAAATATAATAATTTTTGCTGAGTCTGCTGCGGTGTCAGTTTGCCTCGGTCACCGGTTGCCCCAGGTTCTTCAGCACATCACGCACCATCTGCGCGCGGTCTTTGGGGTCGGGCAGGGCGCGCTCGATGCGCAGTTTTTCATTGCCAGCCAGCCGGATGTGCTTGTTTTTCTGGATCAGCGCAATGATCTTCATCGAATCAATCGGCGGGTCTTTTTTGAAGGTGATGGTGATCACGCCCGGTGCGGCATCCACCTTGGTCACGCCGTAAGGCTGGCTCAGAACCCGCAGGCGATGCACGTCGATCAGCGTCTGCGCCTGCGCCGGCAGCTTGCCAAAGCGGTCGATGATTTCCTCCATCAGCGTGTCGATCTGCTTGGCGTTCTTTGCGGTGGCGAGTTTTTTGTAGAACGACAGGCGCAGATGCACGTCGC
>JAIFMT010000036.1 GCA_020048295.1 Rhodoferax sp. | reverse complement strand
AAAACCCACCGCAAGCCACCCTGACGCATTTGCTGGCGGGGGGGTTCCCGAGCCAGCCCTGGCCGCCAGCGCTGGCGCAACGACTACTTTGCCGAGATGCTGCGCTCGCGCGTGGGCTCGCCCTTGTCGCTGGCATCGCTGTCGCGTGACCTCAACGTGTCGTCGGTCACGCTGGGCAAATACCTCGACATTTTGCAGGCGCTGTTCATCGTGTTTGTGGTGCGCCCGTGGCATCGCAACATTGCGCGTGCCACGCTGCAGGCCCCCAAAGTGTATTTTTATGACACTGGGCTGGTGTTGGGTGATGAGGGGGTGCGTTTTGAGAATCTGGTGGCCTGCCATTTGCTGAAAAATGTGCAATGGCAGCAGGACACGCGCGGCGCTGGAGGTGTAACGTGCCTGCACCAAATTTATATATGAAATCGGCCCCTAGCCCTTATTCAGTATGCGCTAAAAGCTATCATTTATATATCGATCCTGGCGCAACACAGGCATGTCGTAGCCGCGCGTGCGGCGTAGCCGGCAGGGCAAAACCTGGGGCTATAACAACCGCTGGCGCAGGCCAAACCCATCGGCACTGAACAGCGCCGCATCCATCAGTTTGAGTTGCGGGCTGATCAGTGGCACAAAATCCATGTGGGCCAGGATGTCTTGCTGCAGCGCAACGCCAGGCGCGATTTCGATCAGCTCCAGTGCGGGCAAGCCCTCGTGCGCCACCAGCCGAAACACACAGCGTTCGGTGATGTAGCGCACCTGCTGGCCGCGTTTGAGCGCCTCGCGAGCGCTGAAGGTGCGGTGCTCCACCTGCGCCACAAATTTGTGCTGGCTGCCTTCCTTCAGGATGCCCAGGCGGCCATTGCCCACCGTCACCTGCAAATCCCCGGCGGTGAAGGTACCGACAAATACGACTTTCTTGGCGTTCTGGCTGATGTTGATGAAGCCGCCCGCGCCCGAGAGCCGGCCGCCAAACTTGCTGACATTGAGGTTGCCTTGCGCATCAGCCTGCGCCAGCCCGAGAAAGGTCACGTCCAGCCCGCCGCCGTCGTAAAAGTCAAACTGGCTCGGCTGGTCAATGATGGCCTGGGCGTTGATGGCGGCGCCAAAGCTCATGCCGCCCGCGGGTATGCCGCCAATCACACCGGGCTCGGCCGTCAGCGTGACCAGTTCAAACACATTTTCTTCAGCGGCCACCGCCGCCACGCCTTCGGGCATGCCAATGCCGAGGTTAACCACCTGGCCGGGGGCCAGTTCCAGCGCGGCGCGCCGGGCAATCACCTTGCGATCACTCAGGGCCATGGGGGTGATCAAACTCAGCGGCACGCGGATTTCGCCGGAATACGCCGGGTTGTAGGCCTCGCTGAAGGTTTGCATGTGGTGCGCCGGGTCGGTGGCCACCACCACTGCATCGACCAGCACGCCAGGAATCTTGACGCTGCGCGGGTGCAGCGAATTGCGCTCGGCGAGGCGCTCCACCTGCGCGATGACGATGCCGCCACTGTTGTGCGCCGCCGTGGCGATGGCCAGGGCTTCGAGCGTCAGGGCCTCGCGCTCCATCGTCAGGTTGCCGTCGGCATCCGCCGTGGTGGCGCGGATGATGCCCACATGGATTGGCAGCGCCTGGTAAAACAGCCAGTCGCGTCCGTCAATCGTCATGCGCCGCACCAGATCGACCGTGGTGCATTCGTTGATCTTGCCGCCACCGTGAATGGGATCGACAAAGGTGTCGAGGCCGACATGCGTCAGCGTGCCGGGTTTGCCCGCCGCGATGTCGCGAAACAGGTGGGTGATGACGCCTTGCGGCAGGTTGTAGGCCTCGATCTGGTTGTCGATGGCCAATTGCTGCAAGGCTGGCACCAGCCCCCAGTGCCCGCCAATCACCCGGCGCACCAGCCCGGCGTGGCCAAAGTGGTTGAGCCCGCGCGTCTTGCCGTCGCCCTGGCCGGCGGCATAAATCAGCGTCAGGTTGCGCGGCGCGCCGCTGCCGGTGTCGGCCAGGGCTTGCAAAAAGCGCTGTTCCAGTGCCACCGCAATGCCTTCGGCAAAACCGATGCCGACAAAGCCGCCGGTGGCCACGTTGTCGCCATCGCGGATCAGCGCAACCGCTTCTGAGGCACTGACGACCTTGCTGCGCCGCGCGTTGCCAGATGGCTTTTGGTTGATTTGCATGCCCGAAAACCCCTAAAAATAGTCGACATCTTCAATGCCGTCCGACTGCTCGGCCAGTTCGCCGGCTTCCACGAGCGCGGTAAAGCTGCACACCTGGTTGCGGCCATGCGTCTTGGCGTGATAGACCGCCTTGTCGGCCCGGTCAAACGCACCGCTGGGCGTGTCGTTGTCACGCAGCGGCGCAAAGCCGATGCTGACGGTGATGTGCCCCACCTGCGGAAAGGCATGCGCCTCGATCAGCACGCGAAAACGCTGCAGCGCCGCCTGCGCGTCGCCGTGGCCAGCGCAGCGCATCAGCACCACAAATTCTTCGCCGCCAAAACGGTACAGCTGGTCGTAAAAACGGAAATTGCCGCGCATTTGCCGCGCCAGCAGCAGCAACACCTCGTCGCCAATCAGGTGGCCAAAATTGTCATTGACGTTCTTGAAGTGGTCGATGTCGATCACCGCGAGCCAATACGTGGCCGCCGCTTGCGCCAGACGCCGCTCTGGCACTTCCAGCTCGGACGACACCTCCTGAACTTGCGCGGCGCGCAAAAAAGCACCGTCAAAGGTCTTGCGGTTCAGCAGTTCGGTCAGCGCGTCGCGCTCGCCATAGTCCAGCAGGCTTTGCAGATTCTCATAAAGGTGCAGCACGCTGTCGATCAGCGCCTCGGTGTCGGCCGAAACGGCCGCGACGGATTCGACTTCGAGCAGGCTGCACACGCTGGCCTGGGTGTCGATCGGAAACACGGTGGTGAACGGGCCGTCGCCGCTGCGCACCACCGACTCGGTGACGATGGCCGCCTCACGGTCAACAAAATCACCCAGCCGGGGCAGCGTGCTGATGTCAAACCAGAACTTGTCGCGCTCGGGCTGGTTGTGCGGGTCGTCCAATTTACCCAGCGTCACCCAGCGCTGGTCGTCCGGTGGCCCCACGGCGCGAAGCAAACGCACGGCGGTGAATTGCCACAAATCACTTTGCGCGACCAGCTTGACCAGTGCGAAATCCATCGCCTGACGGTCACGCAAGCCACTCAGAAAAGACAAGTCACGCAGCAGTTTTTTCATAACCCAAGTCTAAAGCCTGATCGGCGCTGGCCGCCCCCGGGTTTACAGCAGCCGCGCCAGATAGCGCCCGGTGTGGCTGGCCGCATTGGCCGCCAGTGTCTCGGGCGTGCCAACCCCCACCACGCTGCCGCCGCCGCTACCGCCCTCGGGGCCCATGTCGATCAGCCAGTCAGCCGTTTTGATGACATCCAGGTTGTGCTCGATCACCACAATGGTGTTGCCGGCGTCGCGCAACTGGTGCAGCACCTGTAGCAGCAGCTTGATGTCTGCAAAGTGCAGGCCGTCCAGCGCCAGCTTGACGCGCTGCGCCTCGCCGCCTGAGAGCGTGGTGGCGGCTTGACCGAGCCGGATGTAGGACAGTCCCACGTCCAGCAAGGTGTGCAGCTTGCGTGCAATGGTGGGAACGGCCTTGAAGAACTCATGCGCGGCTTCCACGGTCAAGTCGAGGATTTGCGCAATGTTCTTGCCTTTGTAAAGCACTTCCAGCGTCTCGCGGTTGTAGCGCTTGCCCTGGCACACGTCGCACGGCACATACACATCGGGCAAAAAGTGCATTTCAACCTTCACTACGCCGTCGCCCTCGCAGGCTTCGCAGCGCCCGCCGCCGCTGGCCTGGCTGATATTGAAGCTGAAGCGGCCCGGGCCATAACCGCGCTCGCGGGCGGTCGGCACCTCGGCCATCAGCTCGCGGATGGGGGTGAACAGGCCGGTGTAGGTGGCCGGGTTGCTGCGCGGCGTACGGCCAATGGGTGACTGATCAACATTGATGACCTTGTCGAAGTACTCGATGCCTTCGATGGCGGTGTGCTCGGCGGGCTCGTCATGCGCACGGTAAATGGTACGCGCCACGGCTTTGTAGAGTGTGTCGTTGACCAGCGTGGATTTGCCAGAGCCCGACACGCCGGTGACGCAGGTGAACAGCCCGACCGGAAACGCCACATCCACCCCCGTCAGGTTATGGCCGCGGGCACCGATGACCTTGAGCGCCTGCAACTCGCCCTGCGTGGCCAGATGCACGGCTTCACGTGCTGCCCGCCGGGTGGCCGCCGGGCTCGGCGCAAAGCGCGTGGCTTTGGGCTTGTCGCTGACTTTGACGGGCTCCGAGGTCAGCCAGTCGGTGCGCTTTGCCGGCACATCAATCTTCAGGGTATGCGCCAAGTACTGCCCGGTCAGCGAATCAGGACTGGCCCTGACCTGCTCAAACGTGCCCTGCGCCATCACACGCCCGCCATGCACGCCAGCACCCGGCCCCAGGTCGATGATGTGATCGGCGGCGCGCATCATGTCCTCGTCGTGCTCGACCACCAGCACGCTGTTGCCAATGTCGCGCAGGTGCTTGAGCGTGTCGATCAGGCGGTCGTTGTCGCGCTGGTGCAGGCCGATGCTGGGCTCGTCGAGCACATACATCACGCCGGTCAACCCCGAGCCAATCTGGCTGGCCAGCCGGATGCGCTGCGATTCGCCCCCGCTCAAGGTCTCGGCGCTGCGGTCCAGGCTGAGGTAAGTCAGCCCAACGTCGTTGAGGAATTTCAGCCGCAGGCTGATTTCACGCACCACCTTGGCAGCAATGTCGCCTTTGGCACCGGCCATTTTCAGGCTGCCGAAATAGGCAAAACAGCCGGCCAGCGTCTGCCGGCTCAGCTCAAAAATGGCGCGCGCCTGAGCGCCTTCGCCAATCTTCACATGCCGCGCCGCCAGTCGCAGGCGGCTGCCGCCACAGTCCGGGCAGGGCTGCGTGCTGCGATAGCGGGCCAGGTCTTCGCGCACCACGCTGGAGTCGGTTTCGCGATAGCGCCGCTGCATGTTGGGGATGATGCCTTCGAACGGATGCTTTTTGCTGACCTTCTTGGCGGCACCCGCGCCTGACGCCATGGCGTAAGAAAATTTGATTTCCTCCGCGCCCGAACCCTGCAATACCGCCAGTTGCACGCGCTCGGGCAAGGCCTCAAACGGCTGCTCGATGTCAAACTTGTAGTGTGCGGCCAGGCTCTCCAGCATGGCAAAGTAGTAGGCGTTGCGCCGGTCCCAGCCCTTGATGGCACCGCTGGCCAGGCTCAGCGTTGGGAACGCCACCACCCGTGCCGGGTCAAAAAAATCTTGTTGCCCCAAACCGTCGCAGCTTGGGCAGGCCCCCAGCGGCGAGTTGAACGAAAACAGGCGTGGTTCGAGCTCAGCAATCGAGTAGCTGCACACGGGGCACGCGAACTTGGCGTTAAATAAGTGCTCTTTTGGCCTGTAGCCATTTTCCTGATTGTGCATCGTGCTATCTAATTCGACGGCTATGGCACGTCCGGCGGCGAGTCGCAGGGCTGCTTCAAAACTTTCGGCCAGGCGCTGGCGCAGGGCATCGAAGTCAGCGCGGGCTTCGCGGGCGTTGAGAGCCCCGCCCTCTGCGCTCAGGTGGGTCAGGTCAACGGCTTGCGTTGGCGCGTGGCGCACCTTGATGCGGTCGATCACCACGTCGATGTCGTGTTTTTCGGTCTTCTTCAGGGCCGGCAACTGGTCAAACTCGTACGCCACGCCATTGATGCGAAAGCGCACATAACCCTGCGCCTGCATGTCGGCAAAGACGTCCAGAAACTCGCCCTTTTTCTCGCGCGCCAAAGGCGCCACGATCATCAGCCGCGTATCGGCGGGCAAGGCCAGCACCGCATCGACCATCTGGCTGACGGTTTGTGACTGCAAGGGCAGGTCATGCTCGGGGCAATACGGCGTGCCGGCGCGGGCAAACAGCAGACGCAGGTAGTCGTGGATTTCGGTCACCGTGCCGACGGTGGAGCGCGGATTGTGGCTAGTGGCCTTTTGCTCGATGGAAATGGCAGGGCTTAAGCCTTCGATCACATCGACATCGGGCTTGTCCATCAGTTGCAGGAACTGGCGCGCGTAGGTGGACAGGCTCTCCACATAGCGACGCTGGCCTTCGGCATACAGCGTGTCAAACGCCAGACTGGACTTGCCCGAGCCACTTAAACCCGTTATCACCACCAGCTGGTTGCGCGGAATGTCGAGGTCGAGGTTTTTCAGGTTGTGCGTGCGCGCCCCGCGAATGCTGATGAACTGATGCTGCAGGGCAGCAACAAGGTATTTGCCGTCTTCTGAGGTGTTCAAGATGATGACTGCTTAAAAATGGACGGTGAAAATGCACCTGAAAACCCGCCATGATAGTCAAGGCAGTTGGACCGGCGAGTCCGGTCCTGTGCGAATCGGGGACAATCCGGCGCTTGGGCGGCCCCGGCCTGGGCCGTTTGTATGCTTTCGGAGAAACCCCTTGTCTGAAGTGAATGCCGCGCCGGTGTCTGCCGGCACCCCTACCAGCACGGCCCTGCTTCCCGTAGAGCTGCGCGCCAGTTTTTCCCTGGCCTCCATTTTTGGCCTGCGCATGCTGGGCCTGTTCTTGATCTTGCCGGTGTTCGCCATCGAGGCTGGACATTATCCCGGCGGCGACGACGCGGCCATGGTGGGCTTGACCATGGGTATTTATGGCCTGACGCAGGCGCTGCTGCAGTTTCTTTACGGGCTGGCCTCCGACCGGCTGGGGCGCAAGCCGGTCATCGTTTTCGGACTGCTGGTATTTGCCGCCGGCAGCCTGGTGGCCGCACTGGCGCCGTCGCTGCTATGGTTGGCCATTGGCCGCGCGGTGCAGGGTGCCGGTGCGGTGTCGGCGGCGGTCACGGCGCTGCTGGCGGATCAGACGCGTGATGCGGTGCGCACCAAGTCGATGGCGCTGGTGGGTGGCAGCATCGGGCTGATGTTTGCCTTGTCGCTGGTGGCGGCACCGGTGTTGGCCGCCTGGATCGGGCTGGCGGGCATTTTCGGCTTGACGGCGGTGCTGGCGCTGCTGGGGGTTGGCGCAGTCATCTGGTGGGTGCCGCCCGAGCCGCAAGCGCACAAAAACCTGCCGCGCGGCAATTTGTACGATGTGCTGCAATCTGCCGCGTTGCTGCGACTCAATCTGGGGGTGTTGATTTTGCACGCAGTGCAGTTGGCCATGTGGATGGCGCTGCCGGCCATGCTGGTGCAGGCCGGCTTGCCGCGCGCGCAGCACTGGCAGGTATACCTGCCGGCGGTGTTGGGCTCGTTTGTGGTGATGGGAGGCAGCTTGTTCCAGCTGGAAAAGCGTGGCTACCTGCGCGGCGTGTTCCTCACCAGCATTGGCCTGATGGTGCTGGTGCAGCTGGCCTTGTGGCTGCTACTGGACCAATCGCCCGGCTTGCTGACACTGGGGGGCTTGCTGTTTGTGTTTTTTTACGCCTTCAACGTGCTTGAAGCCAGCCAGCCCAGCATGGTCTCGCGCCAGGCCCCGGCCAACGCCCGGGGGGCGGCCATGGGCGTTTACAACACGCTGCAGTCGCTGGGATTTTTTGCTGGCGGTATGGGTGGCGGCTGGCTGATGAAACACGGTGGTGCACACAGCCTGTTTGCCGTGTGTGCCGGACTGATGGCCTTGTGGTTGGCGTTGGCTTGGCCGATGTCTGCCAGTACCGGAAAAGTCCACGAGCCGACGTTGAAAGCCGGCTAAACTGAAACTTTTGACAAGGGCATAAAAAATGGCTTCCGTGAACAAGGTGATTCTGGTGGGCAATCTGGGGCGTGACCCGGAGGTGCGCACGTTCCCCAGTGGCGACCGCGTGGCCAACGTCACGATTGCGACCAGCAGCAAATACAAGAACCGGGCGGGTGAAATGGTCGAAGAAACCGAATGGCATCGGGTGTCTTTCTTTGGCCGACTGGCAGAAGTGGTCGAGCAATACCTGCGCAAGGGCTCCCAGGTCTATGTGGAAGGGCGCATCAAAACCAACAAGTACACCGACAAGGACGGCATCGAAAAGTATGCCACCGAAATCCGTGCCGATCAGATGCAAATGCTCGGTAGCCGCCAAGGCATGGGAGTGCCAGCCGGCGGTGACGGCGACGACAGCTTTGACAGTGGTGCCGGCAACAGCTATGCGCCGCGCCCGACGCCCCCATCACGCCCCAGTCCGGCAGCCATTCGCCAGTCTCCACCCACACCAGCACCCACTGGCCACGATCGGCCAGGCAGCAGTTTTGACGACATGGATGACGACATTCCGTTCTAGCACCCACGCTAATCGTGTGCAAGGCGCTTAACTCTAGCGCCATCAGTCATGCGAAGTGTCGGTGGTTTTTTGCGACAATATTCATCGTTAGTTATACAACAGGAGACAACACATGGCACATATCGTCATCATGGGCGCTGGCATTGGCGGCTTGCCTGCCGCTTACGAAATGCGCGAGGCGCTACCCAAAGAGCATCGCGTCACGGTGGTTAACAGCACCGACTATTTTCAGTTTGTGCCAAGCAATCCCTGGGTGGCGGTAGGCTGGCGCACGCGTGAGGCGGTGACGCTGCCGATTGCGCCGTATGTGCAGCGCAAAGGCATCGCCTTTATCCCCAAAGCCGTGACACAGATTGATGCAGAGGCCAGCAAGCTGGTGCTCGCCGGTGGCGAAACGCTGGATTACGACTACCTGGTGATCACCACCGGCCCCAAGCTGGCGTTTGATGAGATTGCCGGTGCCGGCCCGGTCAGCTCGGGCGGCGGCGGCCATACTCATTCGGTCTGCCACGTGGACCATGCACTCGAGTTTTTCGCCGACTACGAAGAATTCCTGAAGAATCCCGGGCCGATCGTGGTGGGCGCCATGCCCGGCGCCAGCTGTTTCGGCCCGGCCTACGAATTTGCCATGATTCTCGACACCGACCTGCGCAAGCGCAAGGT
>JAIFMT010000221.1 GCA_020048295.1 Rhodoferax sp. | reverse complement strand
ACGAGCGCCCGTAGGTGGTCAAAATCATCTGCTCGCCCCGGCGCATGCGCACAAAGCAGGCCCCGCGCTGCGCGTCGTGCAGGCGGCAGTCGCGCGGGCACAGGTCGCACTGCAGTCGGCCGTCAGCGAGCTTATGCCAGTAACGTGCCGGGTAGTTCGAGTCGATGTTCTTTGCGGTCATGGGGAATCCACCTCACTCCAATGGGTGACCGTGTAGCGGTACAAGTGCACGTCGTCGGACCAGAAGTCGCGCGGCAGCCCGGCTTTTTGCTTGAGGTGTCCCATGAACTCAGCCGGTGTGGGCAACTGCTCCCACACCTGCGGCAAAAACGTGCTGCGCCAGCGCTGGCACTCGAACACCACGCCGTCAATGCCCGGGCGCAACTGCGCCAGCGCCTGCTGCTGGCTGACAAAGTGCATCGCCTGCAGCGGTGACAGCAGCGACACCTCGATGTCGGTGTGCGCCAGTTCAGGCAGCGTCAGCGGTGCAAAACGGCTGTCCTGCAAGGCTGCCGCCACGGCGTTCGCCTGCACGTCGGCCAGCAACTCGCGGCGCGCGCTCAGCGAGCCAATGCAACCGCGCAGTTGGCCGTGCTGCGTTAGCGTGACAAAGCAGGCACCGGGCTCATGCAGCCAGGCGGCACTCTGGTCAGCCTGCTGCGGCTGCCCCAGCGCCGTGGCAATGGCGGCGCGCGCAATCGGCAGCAGCAACTGGCCGGGGAGGGCTTTGGCTTGGGCACTTGATGTTTCAGTGGACATGCTGAGCGCCTTCCAGAAAAGCGACCGACGCATAGCCCACCACCCGGCCCTTGTCGCCCGCTGTATCGCCCGAATTGCACAGACCCAGCAGCTCGGCCTGCAAATCGTGCCTGCGTGCTGCCAGCAGCAGGCCATTGATCGGGGTGCCACCGCACGCTTGCTCGTGCGACAGCGTGGGGCTGAAATGCAGGATTTGCCGCACCGTTTCGCCGTCGATCGCCTGCGCACTGCGGTAGGGCAAGAAGTGCGACAGGTCCGAGCTGATCACCAGCAGCGTCTCGTCACCGCCCCACAGCAACTCCAGCACATCGGCCACTTCTGCCGCGCTGGCATCGCCCACCGCCAGCGGCAGCAGCTTGAAGCGGCCCAGCACCGACTGCAAAAACGGCAGCTGCACTTCAAGCGAATGTTCCTGTGCATGGGCTGCAGCACTGGTGACCACCTGGGGCAGCGACGCAATGGCGTTCACCGCGTCCTGGTCAACCTCGATGCGGCCCAGCGGTGTGTCGAAGGCAGTCACCCCCGGCAGCGCCAGGCCACGCACCGGCACACGGTGTACCGGCCCGAGCAGCACCACGCGCTGGATTTGTAAACGCGCCGCAGCCAGCCGCGCATAGGCCAGCGCCGCAGTGCTGCCTGAGTAGATATAACCGGCGTGCGGCACGATGATGGCTTTGGGCACCTTGCCGGGCACCTTGCCCGCTTCATAACCCGCCTGCGCCAGCAAGGCCATGACATCATGGGACAACACCGCAGCTTGCCCGGGATAAAAAGCCCCGGCCACCGCAGCCGGACGAACGTGTTGCATATCAACCTCCAGTATTTCAGCTTACTGCAGTGCAGATCAGGCCAACTTGCGGATTGTCAACTTTCGCCATGCCCTTGTTGGCTCAATGTTTGGGTCTGCACCAACGATCACCGGAACACCCGGCTCCGTGATAATGACCGTCTATGCCGCAACGCTTTGCCCTATCCGCATGAACCTGCATCAACTCAACTTCCTGGTGGTCGATGACCTTGAGCTGATGCGCGCCGTCACCGTCAACCAGCTGCGCAGCATGGGCTGCGAAAAAATCAAGGTGGCACGCAACGGCGCCGAAGCGCTGGACATGCTGCGTGCCAACAAGTTTGATGCGGTGTTGTCAGACTGGAACATGCCGGTGATGTCCGGGCTGGAGTTGCTCAAGGCACTGCGCGCCGATGCCAAGCTGGCGAAAACGCCGTTTCTGATGATTACCGCCGAGGCCGAGCGCCAGCGCATTGAAGAAGTCATCTCCGCCGGAGTCAACGGCCTGCTGGTCAAGCCCTATAACGCCGGCAGCCTGATGGCGCGGCTGGAACGCATGCTGGATCCGCAAAAACGCTCCACGTCCAGGCCACAGCAGGTGGCAGCGCCTGCCAGCCGCACCTCGGATGACGGGCCAGGGCCTGCGGCGGTGCTGTCGCCCTCGCGCATTCTGGTGGTCGATGATTACCCGGTCAGCCTGAAGCTGCTGGAAAAGCTGTTCAAGGACGAATACCTGGTGCAAACGGCCGCCGATGGCCCCGCCGCGCTGGCCGTGTGCCAGACTGAACCGCTGCCGGACCTGGTGCTGATGGATGTGCTGATGCCCGGCATGGACGGCTTTGAGGTGGTGCGCCGCCTGCGCGACAAGCCGGCCACGGCGCAGATTCCGGTGATATTTGTCACGGGCTTAAGCGACGACGAGGCACGCATCAAGGGCATGGAGCTCGGTGCGGTTGATTTTGTCTCGAAAACCAACGACCCCAAGGCCTTGCGCGCACGAGTACGCAACTTCATCCAGTTTGTTGACATGCGGCGCAAGCTACAGCTTGATTACGATGCCATGCTCGATGCCGCCCGCATGCGCGAAGACGCCGACAACATCACCCGCCACGACCTCAAAGGCTCGCTGGCCGGCATTGTTGGCATGGTGCAAACGCTGGCCGATGACGAATCGATGCACCCCAAACACGTGGCCCAGTTGCGCCTGGTCGAACAAACCGCGCAACAGGTGATGAACATGGTCAACCTGTCAGGCGAGTTGTACAAGATCGAAATGGGCCGCTTCAAGCTCAAGGCGGTACCGGTGGACATTGGCGACATCCTGCACCGTATCGTTGACTTGTCGCGTGCCAGCTTTGCCGACAAAAAACTCACCATTGCCGTCGATACTGACACGCCGGTGGGCACTGAGATGCCGCAGGTTGAAGCCGACCCCATGCTGTGCTACTCGCTGTTTCAAAACCTGATCAAAAACGCGTGCGAGGCAGCACCACCGGCGACCCGTGTCGAGGTGCTACTGCGTGACGAGTCGCCGCTGCGCATCCTGATCAGCAACATGGGCGCGGTACCGGCGGCGTTGCGCGAGCGGTTTTTTGACAAATTTGCCACCAGTGGCAAGCCGGGCGGCAGCGGTATTGGCACCTATTCCGCGCAGCTGCTGGCGCGCGCCCAAAATGGCAGCATCAGCATGGCCACCGACGATGCCAACAACTGCACGACGCTGACCGTGACCCTGCCACGCCATGGCTTTGAGGCCGTCCCGGGCAAGCCCTGATCCGCCACTTTAAAGAGAAAAAACATGGGAAACCGACTGACTCAAATAGCCACCCGCACCGGCGACAACGGCACCACCGGCCTGGGCGACAACACCCGGGTGTCCAAAAACAGCCTGCGCGTGCATGCCATGGGCGATGTCGATGAGCTCAATTCCAACATTGGCGTGCTGCTGTGCGAGGCCATGCCCGATGCTGTGCGTGCGCTGCTGGTGGATATTCAGCACCAGCTGTTCAACCTGGGTGGTGAACTGTCAATTCCGGGGTTTGAGCTGCTCAAGGCCGAGGCGGTTTTGGCGCTGGACGAAGCGCTGGCACAGCACAATGAGGCGCTGCCCAGGTTGCAGGAATTCATCCTGCCCGCTGGCACTCGGGCGGCCGCGCTGGCGCATGTGTGCCGCACCGTGGCGCGCCGCGCCGAGCGCGCCGTGGTGGCCCTGGAAGGGCAGGAAGCCCTCAAGGACACACCACGTCAGTACCTCAATCGCCTGTCAGACCTGATGTTTGTGCTGGCACGGGTACTGAACCGCCACCGCAGCGACGGCTGTGCCGGTGATGATGTCTATTGGCACAGCGAGCGAATGGCGCGAGCGGCTGCAAAATGACTGTGCGACTGGTGCTGGCTGCCTGCATGTGATCGGGCAGCCACCGGGCCATCACACCTTTCTGGTTTTGAGCAAGATGTGATAAACCTCATCCTTGAGGTGCAATTTTTCCTTTTTTAGTTGTTCAATTTCGAATTCTGTGCCGGGCTCGATGTGCGCTTCCATGCGTTTGATCTTGGCATCAAGCTCGTCATGCTGGTCAAAAATTTGCGCAAAATGCGCATCTTCTGTCTTGAGTTGGGTAATTTGTTCGCGGTATTCTGAAAACATGAAATCTCCGGTCCGGGGGTTGATTTGTGTTGCGTAAGGTTGATTGGGAATTTTCGGTGCAAAAATTTTTGCTGACCTCATTATCCATCGGGCCCGCTGCCTCGAAATACCTGGCCCCAAATCGGTGCAGCGCAGCTTTACAACAGCTTTGCATGGCCACTGGGCGGCGCGTCACGGTTAAAACACGGGGCTGATTTATCATGAGCCATGAACCTTTTACGCCCCACTTTTTTTGCCGTCAGCACCCTGGGTGTGCTGGCTGGCCTGGCCCTTTCGGGATGTTCCAGCAAGACTGACGCGCCGGCGCCGGGTGCATCGGCACCGGCCAGCGCTGCAGCCAAAGGCGGTGCTGGCGCATCGCCACCGGTTTCGATCACCACCGTTCGCGCCAAAAAGCGCGACATGGCGGTTAACCTCAAAGCCACCGGCACCGTGGTGCCGCTGACCACGGTGGAGGTCAAGCCGCAGGTCACCAGCACGCTGCGCCAGGTGCACTTCAAGGAAGGGCAGTTTGTCAAGGCCGGGCAATTGCTGTTCACGCTGGATGCACGCACCGAAGAGGCCAACCTGGCCAAAGCACAGGCCCAAGCGGCCAAAGACCAGGTCAGCCAGGCCGATGCCCTGCGTCAGCTGGAGCGCGCCAAACAGTTGCTGGCGCAGAACTTTGTCTCACAAGGCGCGGTGGATACCGCGCAAGCGCAGGTGGATGCCTGGCGTGCCACGCTGGCCGCTGACCAGGCGGCCATTGCCGCCAGTCAGGTGGCTCTGTCGTATGCGCGCGTGGTTGCGCCGCAGACCGGGCGCGCCGGGGCGGTCAATGTGTTTGCCGGCAGTGCCGTGCTGGCCAACCAGACCACGCTGGTCACGGTGACCCAGCTGGACCCGATTGGCGTGGCCTTCAGCGTGCCGCAGCGCGACATTTCCAGTGCGCTGGATGCCCTCAAGAATGGCGGCGCTCAGGTGTCGGCCACGCTGGCCGACGACGGGGGCAGCTTCAAGGGGCGCTTGCAGTTTCTGGACAACGCGGTGGATGCCAGCGCGGGCACGGTGAAAGCCAAGGCCGTGTTTGCCAACCCTGACAGCAAGTTGTGGCCCGGCGTGTTTGTCGAGGTGTCGCAAACCGTCAACACACTCAAAGACGTGGTGGTGCTGCCGCAGGCGGCGGTCATCCAGAGCATTCGCGGGCCTATCGTCTATGTGATTGCCGATGGCGTGGCCACGCTACGCCCGGTCAAGCTGCTGCACGCCGAGGCTGGCGATGCCGCCAT
>JAIFMT010000231.1 GCA_020048295.1 Rhodoferax sp. | reverse complement strand
GCCTGATCCGCAACTTTTTGCGTTTTGGTTGGCTGATTCCCTACCTGTTTGGCGCCTCGCCGGCGCTGTGCAAGACATTTTTGCAGGGCCACCCCAGCGACCTGACCGAGCTGACCCCCGGCACGCTGCACGGCCCGTTTGCCACCAGCCTGCGCATGAGCGACCTGGGCTACCAGAACCACTCGCAAGACAAACTGGCCATCAGCTTCAACGCCATTGACGAGTACACCGCCGCACTGGAGGCGGCCATCCGCACCCACGACCCGTATTACGAAGAACTCGGTGTGCGCGATGGCGACCATTGGAAGCAGCTCAACGCCTGCCTGCTGCAAACCGAGAGCGAGTTTTACGCGCCGATGCGCCCCAAACGCATTGGTCTGCACGGCGAGCGCCCGGCGCTGGCGCTGCACCGATACGGCGTGCAATACATCGAAATGCGCCTGTTTGACCTGAACCCGTTCATCGACATCGGCATTGCCCCCGAGCAAAGCCTGTTTGCCGACACGCTGCTGCTGATGTGCCTGTTTCGCGCCAGCCCGCCCATCACCAGCCGTGAACAGGGCGAAAACGACGAAAACAAGCACCGTGTGGTCACCCGGGGCCGCCAGCCCGGCCTGCAACTGTTGCTGCACAACCACGAACAACCGTTGTGCGAACTGGCGCATGAGCTGTTTGACGACATGGCCCCGTTTGCCGCCATGCTCGATAGCGCCTACCACAGCAGCCGTTACACCGCCGCACTGCAAACCCTGCGTGAGCGCATCGACGTGCCCGACGCCACACCTTCGGCGCAGGTCATTGCTGCCATCAAAAAGCAGGGCAGCTACTTTGACTTTGCCTATGACCTGTCGAAAACCCATACGCAAAGCCTGCAGGCCACGGCACTGGACGCGCACAGCAGCGACCAATTCAAGGCCAGTGTGGCCGCCTCGCTGGCCGAGCAGGCGCAGATTGATGCCAGCGCGCAAGGCAGCTTTGACGATTACGTGGCCGCTTATTACGCCTGATTATTTAGCCCTCACGGGGATGGAACCGGGCAAAATCGGGAACCTTCCCCTTCACCTCCCACAGCACCATGGACACCGACACACCCCCTGCGCCACTTGACCCTTTGGCAGACAACGCGGCCGCTGACGCGCTTGATGCGCAGATCGATGCGCTTGAGGCCGTTTTGGAGGACTTGCGCACGCGCGACGATGAAGTGCCGCAGTGGGAGTTTTGCGAAGGCTTCATGGCCGCGCTGATCTGTTGCCGCCGACCCATCCCGGCCTCTGAATATCTGCCAGTGCTCTTCGACCTGGAGACACAAGGCCAGGCAGGGCTGGGGCCGTTTGCCGATACCGCGCAGCGAGACCAATTCATGGCCTTGTGGCAACAGCGCTGGGAGCAAATGGCGCAGGCACTTGATACCGACATCGAACTGCTCTCCGACGATCGCGCCTACGTGCCGGCTTTGCTTGATGTGCGCGGTGCCCTGGCCGGCCTGTCCCCCGCGCAACGCGACGAGTTTGAAGCGGACCTGGGCGATGCGCTGGTTCCCTCTTACGGCCAGATCTGGGCAGTCGGCTTCATGTATGCGGTGGAAACCTGGCCCGAAGAATGGACCGCCCCGCGCGATCGGGAAGCCGCCAAACTGCTCGATGCGGCGTTGCAAAGCATCATCGCGCTGACCGAAGACGACACCGGACCACAGACCGTCAGCCTGTCTGACGACGACGACGCACCGTCACTGAGCCAGCAGCGCATGGACGAACTGGCCGCCGCGCTGTCAGCGGTGTATGAACTGCGTGCGCTGTGGCAGCACATCGGTCCGCGGGTGGCCACCGTGCACCGCGCCGCCACCCCTGGCCGCAACGACCCCTGCCCATGCGGCAGCGGCAAAAAATACAAGAAGTGCTGCGGTTTATAAGAAATTGGCCTCTATCCCTTATTCAGCAAGCGTACCTAGTTATATATAAAGGAGCAAAAACATGAGCCTCATCGACACACTCAATAGCCGTTTCGGCATTCCTGATCAGCTGCACTTCAAAGACGGCGGCAGCGACCTTCCGGTGGCCATCATCACCACCCGTCACGCCAGCGCGGCGCTGGCACTGCAAGGTGGGCAAATGCTGACCTGGCAGCCCACCGGCCAGCAGCCCGTGCTATGGGTCTCTGAAGCTGCGGTGTTTGAGCCCGGCAAGGGCGTGCGTGGCGGCGTGCCGGTGTGCTGGCCGTGGTTTGGCGCGCGTGCTGGCAGCAGCGCGCACGGCTTTGTGCGCACCCGCATGTGGCAAATGCGCGCTGCAGAAGTCGATGCGGCGGGCCAGCTGGTGCTGCGCCTGGGGCTTGACGACGATGACAGCACCCGGGCCATCTGGGACTTCGCGTTTGATCTGGAACTGACGGTGACCGTGGGCGCAAGCCTGCACATGTCGCTGGCCACGCGCAACACCGGCAGCGCCGCGTTTGCCGTTTCCGAGGCGCTACACACTTACTTTTGCACTGGCGACATCACCCAGACCCGCGTCCATGGGCTGGACGGCTGCAGCTACCTGGACAAGGTCAACGGCGGTGTTAGCGCGCAACAAGCTGGCGCAGTGCAGTTTGACGGCGAAACCGACCGCGTTTATCAGGACACCACAGCCGACTGCATCATTGAAGATGCCGTCTGGAGCCGGCGCATCCGCATTGCCAAAACCGGCAGCAATGCCAGCGTGGTGTGGAACCCCTGGAGCGAGCGCGAAAAGGGCTTTGCCGACATGGCCGCCGGCGAGTTCAACAAGATGCTGTGCGTCGAAGCCGCCAACGCGCCCGCACCCATCAGCGTGGCCGCCGGCGAAACGCATACGCTGGCGATGAGCATCTCAGTCGAGTGATTCGGCAAGACACCATTGATATGCAATAAATCGGCTTCCAGCCCTTGCTAAATAAGCGCTATAAGCTACATTGTTTGTAGTATTTTTTTGCGGTCCGTCCCATGTTTCCCACACCGGCACCCCCGCCATCAGCCGCTGCTGCCGCGGCCACAGCGGCGTCTGCGGCCGCCCGGGCCGCAAGGAATCCACTGCTGGGTGACCTCTGGGGTGGCCTGGCGGCCATGCTGGTGGCGCTGCCCTCGGCCATCGCCTTTGGCGTGACCATTTTTGCACCGCTGGGCGGTCATTTGGCGGCGCAAGGGGCGATGGCCGGCATTCTGGGGGCCAGTGCCATCGGCATCATCGCGCCGCTGTTTGGCGGCAGCCAGCGTCTGATCAGCGCACCTTGCGCTCCGGCTGCTGCGGTGCTGTCGGCACTGGCCATCCACTTTGCCCAGCAAGACATCGCCACGCCCACGGTGGTGCTGATGCTTGGGCTGATCGGCCTGCTGGCCGGCGCGATCCAGATCGCGCTCGGGCTGGTGGGGGTCGGGCGGCTGATCAAGTTCATTCCGTTTCCGGTGGTCAGCGGCTACCTCAGCGGGGTCGGGCTGATCATCATTGGTAGCCAGATTCCCAAATGGCTCGGCGCGCCGCCGGGTACCGACTGGATGACCGCGCTGTCCTTGCCAGCGTTGTGGCTGTGGCAAAGCCTGCTGGTGGGCGCGGTGGTCATGGCCACCATGCTGCTGACACCCCGGCTCACCCAGGCCATACCCCCCGCCATTGCGGCACTGCTGGCCGGTGTGGGCTGCTACCTGCTGCTTGGCCTGACCGATCCGGCGCTGCTGACAACCGTCAACAACCCGCTGCTGATCGGTGCCCTGGGGGTGGGTGATGTCAGCCTGGTTGATGGTGCCCGCGAACACTGGCTGGCGTTGAAGGGCCTGGGGCTCGATGCGGTGGTCAATGTGCTGGTGCCGGCGCTGACGCTGGCCGTGTTGCTCTCCATCGACACCCTGAAAACCTGTGTCGTGATCGATGCCATGACCGGCTCCAGCCACGATTCCAACCGCGTACTGCTCGGGCAAGGGCTGGGCAACATCACGTCGGCGCTGATTGGCGGCATTCCCGGCTCTGGCACCATGGGCGCTTCGGTGGTCAACATGGCCAGCGGCGGTACCACCCGGCGCAGCGGCTTGCTGGCGGGCAGCTTGGCGCTGCTGGCTTTTCTGGCGCTGTCGCCACTGATTGCCTGGGTGCCGGTGGCCGCGCTGGCGGCGATTCTGATCGTGGTGGGTGTGCGCATGATCGACCGCCACAGCCTGCAGTTTTTTTACAGCCGCGCCACCCGGCTCGACTTCATGGTGATTCTGGTGGTGATTGGGGTGGCGCTGTTTGGCGACCTGGTGGCTGCCTCGGGCGTCGGCGTGGCGCTGGCCATTTTGCTGTTCATTCGCGAGCAAACCAAAAGCTCGGTCATCCACAACCGTATCGAGGGCGAGCAGCTGTTTGCCGTCAACTCGCGCTTCTCGAACATGGCGGGTGCCTCGGCCAATACGCGCCAGTCGATGGTGGTGTTTGAATTGCAGGGCAGCCTGTTTTTTGGCACCGCCGACCAGTTGCACCAGGCGCTGGAGCCCGACACGCACAGCCACAAATACGTCATCCTGAGCATGCGCCGGGTGCAGTCGCTCGATGTCACCGCCACCCATGTGCTGGAACAAATCAAGGACCGGCTCGAAGAACATGACGGTTTCCTGATTTTTTGCGACATCCCCACGGGTCTGCCCAGCGGGCTGAAGATGAAACGGTTTTTGAAAGACACCGGTGTGGTGCGCCCGAGCAACAAGGCGTTTGCATTTCGCGAGCTCGATGAGGCGCTGGAGTGGGTGCAGGCACAGCAAGCGCAGGCGCTCGACATCGACGTCGAACCGCTGAACCTGTGCGACTTGCCACTGCTGGCGGGTCAGCCGCCCGCAGCGCTGGCTGCGCTACAGGCGGTCGTCACGCCACGCAGCATCAAAGCCGGTAAAAGGGTGTTCAAGGCCGGGGCCGACAGCGACTTGTTCATGGTGCGCCGAGGCAGCGTCAAGATCACTCTGCCGTTGCACAAGAAGGACAACTACCAGCTGTCCACCGCCGGACCCGGCAGCCTGATTGGCGCCATGGGTTTCATGGACCCCAAAGGGCATTGCGGCAACGCGGTGGCGCTGACCGACACCGATGTCTATGTGCTTTCGGTGGATGGCTTCAACCGCCTGGCCCACGAACACAGTGGCATGGCGCTGGTGATCTTGCAGGCCGTGGCCAGCAACCTGTCAAACCGGCTGCAGATCACGATTGCCGAGCTGCAGGCCCTGCGCGGTTGACACAGCATCAGACGAAGACGAACGCCCCTTGCTTGGCCATGACGGCTGCGTGTGATTCAGTTTGGGGTATCGCCATCCGCTGCGCCCCTTGCGGGCTACGCTGGCCAATTTTCAGAAAATCAGCCTCTGGCACCCGTCTGGTGTGCGCAAGCTGCTATAAAAAATAGATTCATTTGTTGCAGACTGGGTCGTCGTGATTTTTGGGTCTGAACCCGATTCGGCACGTTGGCGCTTGCGTTGTGATCAGCGTTGC
>JAIFMT010000017.1 GCA_020048295.1 Rhodoferax sp. | reverse complement strand
CCATCGCCAAAGATGGTGTCCATCTCGATGCCGTCCTGCATGTACATCATGGCACCGGCCTCGCCCACGGCGGCCTCGCCAGGGTCAAGCTCCACCTCGACGTACTGCATTTCGTTGCCAAAAATCTCAAAGTCCACTACATCCATTGCCATGTTTTCCTCCAGTAAATCGCAGCGCTACACGGGGGCTGCACAGGCGCTACGATAACAAGAATATCTGACAGGCTTTGCCCCGCCGAAACCAAGTTTTGGCAACTCTGACATTGGATGGTCACAAATTTGACGTATCGTTGAAAGTTGCTGTCAAAATCTCTGCTTTCGGACTTCTGACAAATCCTTTCAACCAACCCAAGGACTCTCCATATGAAAATCCGCTATTCACTGATTGCCGCTGCCGTTGTCGCGGTGGGCGTTGCCGGCCTGGCACAAGCCCAAGAAAAAACCCTGCGCCTGCTGACCTGGGCTGATTACGCCCCGGCCGACGTGGTGGCCCAGTTCGAGAAAGAAAGCGGCTACAAGGTGGAAGTGACTTTGTCCAACAACGAAGAAATGATTTCCAAGCTGCGTGCCACCGGCGGTGCCGGATTTGACCTGGCCCAGCCGTCGCAAGACCGCATCACTGGCCCACAGCAAGAGTTTGGCATTTACAAGCCGATGGACCTGAGCAAGCTCAAGAACGAGCTGTTCATCCCCTCGATGCTCGACGCCACCAAGAAAAACACCACACTGGCTGGCAAGGTCTATGGTTTGCCGCACATCTGGGGCACCGAAGGCCTGGTGGTCAACACCAAAGTCGCCAAGATGGCCGATTACCCCGACCTGTGCAAGCCTGAATTCAAGGGCAAGGTCTCCATGCGCCTGAAGCGCCCGACGCTGATTTCGTTTGCCTTTGCCTCGGGCAAAGACCCGTTTGCCCTGTACAACGACCCCAAGGCCTACACCGCGCTGATGGAAGAAGTCGGCAAGACCCTGACCGCCTGCAAACCCAACGTCAAGTTCTACTGGGACAACAAGGACATGCTGTTCAACGGCATGCGCACCGCTGAAGTGGTGGGCGCGCTGATGTGGGACACCGGCGGCTGGAAGCTCAACGGCGAAAACCCTGACATCAAGTTCCTCGCGCCCAAATCGGGTGCCACCGGCTGGATTGACACCTTTGCCATTCCGGCCAAGGGCAAGAACGATGCCGCAGCGTATGCCTGGATCAACTTCAACATGCGCCCCGAAATTGCCGCCAAGGTGGCCACCTCGGCCGGCAACTTCACCGCCTCCAAAGGCGCTGACCAATTGATGCCGGCCAAACTGAAGGCGCAGTTTGCCGAGAGCTTCCCGGAAGCCGCCATCAAGAACATCCGCTGGTATCCCGCTGTGCCCGCGGGTCTGGAAGAGATCGAAGGCCGCATTCTGGACCGCGTGAAAGCCGCAAACTAAGCCTCCGGCGTTATTTAACTAACAAGCCCGCTGCGCCAGTCGCAGCGGGCTGTTTTTACTTCAAACATCATGGCCATCGACGAAGACAAGTTTGTTGCCCGTACCGAGCGCATGCTGGCACGATGGGCGGGCAAGCAGCAAGTGGTGGAGCGACGCAACTCGGCCAATGAGCTGATCAGCCAGCGCACCCCGTCGCCACGCGGCGAATTGCAAGCGCAAGACGGGCTCTACATCGAAGCCGCCAAACCGCTCCCGATCCTGGCTGAATGCGACGTGCTGGTGGTGGGTGCCGGCCCGGCCGGGTTGTCGGCGGCGCTGGCGGCCAAACGCGCTGGCGCCGACACCATTTTGCTCGAGCGTTTTGGTTGTTTCGGCGGGGTCATCACCACCGTGGGCATGGAAACGCTGGCCTGGTACCGCTACGAGGGCACCGTCGAGTCCGAGGGTATAGGGGTCGAAATGGAGCGCATTGCCGCGCAAATGGGCGGCACCATCAAATGGCCGTACAACGACAGCCAGTGCCTGGATGCCGATTTTTTCAAGGTCGTGGCGGATCGGCTGATCACCGAGGCGGGTGTGCGCCCGATCCTGCACTGCCTGGCGGTGGATGTGCTGTTTGACGGCGACAGCCGTCGCCTGCGTGGCATCATCACCGAGAGCAAGTCCGGCCGGCAAGTGGTACTGGCCAAGCGCATCATTGACTGCACCGGTGATGCCGACATCGCCCATCTGGCTGGTGCCAGCTACCGCAAAACCCCCAAGGACGAAATGCTGGGGGTCACCACCGTGTTCAATTGCTCTGGTGTCGATAAGCAGCGCTTTTTGCAATACACCGAAGAACAACCCGCCACCTATGCCGACTGGAGCCGCACCTGGGACCAGGAAACCACCGGCAAGGAAGACGCCTTGCGCAGCCCCTATCTGGACAAGGAATTCGATGAGGCGCGCCGTCTGGGTGTGATTCCGCCTGACACCACCGATCTGGGAGGTTCCTGGTCGGCGCTGACCGAGGCGGGTGAAGCCACCAACCTGAATCTGGCCCACATCAAGAACATCGACTGCACCGACGTGATGGACTTGACTCGCGCCGAAATGCAAGGTCGCCAGGAGGCGCTGCACGCATTGATGGCGCTCAAAGCCGTGGTGCCAGGGTTTGAGCACGCCAAACTGCGCAATTTCGGCATGACAATTGGCTGCCGCGACTCACGCAAGATCATCGGCCGCTATGACCTGACTGGCGACGACGTGCGCAACCAGGCCAAGTTTGCTGACTCGATTGGCATCTTTCCTGAGTTCATCGACGGCTACAACGTGCTGATTTTGCCAACCAGCGGGCGCTATTTTGAGGTGCCGTACGGCTGCACCGTGCCGGTTGAGGTGGATAACCTGCTGGTGGCCGGGCGCTGCGTGTCGGGCGACAAGGTGTCGCACGCCGCCATGCGCAACATGATGGCCTGCACCGTGACTGGCCAGGGCGCGGGTGTGGCAGCAGCCATCTCGGTGCGCCATGGCGTGACCACCGCTGAAGTCGATATCGCCCTGGTCCAGGCCGAACTTGAAAGACAAGGTGTCAGGCTCCACTGACCAAACAATTAAACTCCGATTCGATGAATTCACCTCCCTCCGGTCCTGCGACCACGGGCACAGCAGCGCAAGCTGACCTGCAGGCCACGCGCATCAGCAAGCACTATGGCAACTTCGCCGCCGTGGACGACTTGTCGTTCAGTGTGGGGCGCGGCAGTTTTTTCTCGATTCTGGGGCCATCGGGCTGTGGCAAGACCACCTTGTTGCGCATGGTGGCCGGGTTTTTGGCACCGGATTCAGGCGAAATATCCATTGGCGGCAAGGACATGCGCGGCGTGCTGCCGAATCGGCGACCCGTCAACATGGTGTTTCAACACCTGGCGCTGTTTCCGATGATGAATGTGGGCGAGAACGTCGGCTACGGGCTGACGCGCCGCGGCATCGCCAAAGATGAGATCAAGCGTCGCGTGGGTGAAATGCTCGAGCGCGTCAGCCTGGCGGGCGCGCAAAGCAAGCGCATCGACCAACTTTCGGGTGGCCAGAAGCAGCGCGTGGCGATTGCCCGCAGCCTGGTGCTGGAGCCCACGCTGCTGCTGCTCGACGAACCCCTGGGCGCACTTGACCTGAAGTTGCGTGAGCACATGAAGATTGAGTTGAAACAACTGCAGGCGGCTTTTGGCACCACTTTTGTCTATATCACGCACGACCAGTCTGAAGCCTTGGTGATGTCTGACCATGTGGCGGTGATGCACCAGGGCCGCTTTGAGCAATTGGGCACGCCACAAGAACTGTATTACCAGCCGCAAACACCGTTTGTCGCCGGTTTTGTTGGGGCCAACAACCGCATCAAGGGCCGTGTGACGGAGTCTCACCCGGGGCAATTGGTCACCCTGGTCAGTGACAAAGGCCTGGTGTTGCGGGCGCAGGCCCGCCACGCACTCAAGCCGAGCGACCTGGCTGACGCCTTTGTCCGACCCGAAGTGGCCAGCATTTCACGCAACCCGGCCACCTTTGCTGACCAGGGCCACAGCCACTATCAGGGGCGCGTGGCGAGCATCTTGTTTGACGGCGCCAATTCGGCGGTGCTGCTGCACGAAACGCAGTCAGCGCACGAGTTTCGCATTGCGCTGCCGCAGACCGGCCAGTTTGCCGATCTGGCAGTGGGCGAAACCGTCAGCTTTGGCTTTGACCCGCAACGCGCCGTAAGCTTTGCTGCCGCCAGCCTGGCTTCTGAAAATGCCAGCTAAAGCGCCTGCCGCCACGCAAACCAGCGGCCAGATGAGCGCCCGTATCGCGCTCATGCTGTTGCTGGCACCAGCGCTGCTATGGCTGTTGCTGCTGATGATCCTGCCCCACCTGGAGCTGGGCGTGTTGTCGCTGCGGGTGCGCACGGCACCGCGTGAGTACCAGGCCAGTCTGGCGCAGTACGGCACTTTTTTTGTCGAGCCGCTGTACTGGCACACCTTTGTGCGTACCGCCACGATGTCGATCCTGTCCACCGGGCTCACCTTGCTGATCGCCTTTCCGGTGGCGTGGACGATTGCCAAGATTGCGCGTGGCCGCATCAAATCCATCATGTTTGTGCTGTGCCTGATTCCGTTTTGGGTCAGCGAGACGGTGCGCGCGCTGGGCTGGATGATTCTGCTGCGCGAATCGGGCGTGTTGCCAGGACTGCTGGTGTCGTTGGGCATCACAAACATGCCGGTGGAGATGCTCTACCACGATGCCACCATACTGGTCGGGCTGGTTTATACCTCGATGCTGTTCATGGTGGTGCCGCTGATCGGCGCGCTGGAAAGCCTGGACGACTCATTGATTGAAGCCGCCTACGATCTGGGCGGCAACGGCTGGTCGATCCTGCGGCGCATCATCATCCCGCACGCCGCGCCTGGCATTGCAGCGGGCTGCATTGTGGTGTTCATGCTCACGCTGGGCAACTATTTGACGCCCACGCTGCTGGGCGGCAAAAGCTCGCAGTGGTTTACCGAGCAGATTTACACCCAGTTCATCACCCGTTTCAACTGGGAACAAGGGGCCGCATTTGGCTTTTTACTGCTCGGTCTGTCAACGGCCATCGTCTGGCTCGGTCTGAAGCTCACCGGTCAGAAATTTGGCGAAGTGATGCAACGCTCATGATCCCTTCCCTGCCCCGCCCCGCTTGGCTGCGCACCGGCACCGTCATTTACGCGCTGCTGTTTTTTGCCTTCCTGTTTTTACCGCTGGTCATCGTGGCAGTGTTTGCCTTCAATGACGCGCCCTACCCGGCACCGCCGTGGCGCGGCTTCACGCTGGACTGGTTTCTGGGCAACGTGCAGGCGGCCCGGCGTGGGCTATTTGCCGACAGCGGCCTGATGGGCAGCGTCTGGACCAGCGTGGTGGTGGCCAGCTGGGTGACGGTGCTTGCAGTGCTGATGGGAACGATCAATGCTTTTTTGATTGAACGCGCGCAGTTTCCGGGCAAGCAGGCACTCAGTCTGCTGATGCTGGCCCCGCTGGTGATTCCGGGGG
>JAIFMT010000141.1 GCA_020048295.1 Rhodoferax sp. | reverse complement strand
GCTGAGACGCCCGAACTTACCCCCCAGATCATCGCCATTGGCGCCTCTGCCGGGGGCCTGGAGGCGTTGGAGAAATTGTTTGCCGGCATGTCCAGCCAGTCGGGGGCCACGTTTGTGGTGATCCAGCACTTGTCGCCCGACCACAAGAGCATGATGGCCAACTTGTTGGCGCGCCACACCGCCATGCCGGTGGTGATGGTTGAGCAAGACATGCCGATTGAGCCCAACCGGGTCTATTTGATTCCGCCGGGGTCCATCATGCACATGGGCGCTGGCAAGCTGACGTTGACGCCCAAAAACCCGCGCACCCTGACGCTGCCGATCGACGTGTTTTTCAAGTCGATGGCCGAGCACTATGGCGCGCGCTCGGTGGGGGTGGTGCTCTCGGGCACGGGCTCTGACGGCACCCGTGGCGCGGCGGCCATCAACGACTCGGGCGGCTTTTTGATTGCCCAGGAGCCCGACGATGCCAAGTTTGACGGCATGCCGCGCAGCGTGATTGCCACCGGCCTGGTGGATGCCATCTTGCCGGTGGATCAGATTGGTGCGCGCTTGCTGGCGCACATCACCAACCAGCCCATCGTCAAGGCGGCGGTCACGCTTGATGCCAGCAACAACCCGCTGCGTGCCACCAGCCCCGAGGCGGCCCTGAGCGGCATCATGCATTTGCTGCTGCAAGTCGGCGGCATTGATTTTCAGGAATACAAAACCGGCACCGTGATGCGCCGGATTGAGCGGCGCATGAACGTGCGCCAGGTCACCGCGCTGGAGACTTACCTGGAGGTGCTCAACAACGATCGCAACGAGGTGCTCACGCTGCGCCGCGAGCTGCTGATCCCGGTGACCAGCTTCTTCCGCGATACCGATGCCTTCGAGCTACTGGCGCGCCAGATCATCGAGCCGCTGGTGGTGAAAAAACAGGCGGGCGAGTCGATCCGGGTCTGGCTGGCGGCCGTGTCCACCGGTGAAGAAGCGTATTCGGTGGCCATGCTGTTCCTGGAAGCGTTTGACCAGCTCAAACACTGGCCCACACTGAAGATCTTTGCCACCGACGTCGAGCAGCAAAACATCGAAACCGCCGGTGCTGGCACCTACCCCGAGTCGATTGCCGCCGAAGTGTCGCCGCAGCAACTGGAGCGCTTTTTTGTCAAGAAAGGCAACACCTTTGTGGTGAAAAACGAGCTGCGCCAGTGCATTGTGTTTGCCCGCCACAACCTGCTGACCGACCCGCCGTTCACCCGCATGGACCTGGTGACCTGCCGCAACGCGCTGATCTACTTTCGCCCAGCCGCACAGGAGCGGGCCCTGAAACGCCTGCAGTACGCGCTGCTGCCTGGCGCACACCTGTTCCTGGGGTCGAGTGAATCGCTGGGAGAGCTGCAAAAAGACTTCACCACCGTCAGCGCCCGGCACAAGATCTGGGAGATGGTGCGTCCGTTGAGCTTTCCGATTGATGTCGCCAAAGGCACTGGCTACGGCTACCCCGGCGTGTCGCTGGGCAGCAGCCAGCGCACCCGCACCGGCCGCATCAAGCCGACCATGGTGGAGCAGGGCTTCAACACGCTGATCAAGGCGTTTTCGCCGCCAGCGGCGATTTTGGTCAATGGTCGCCACGAGCTGGTGCCAGTCTGGACATGAACCGCATCCTGCCCGAGCCGCTGGTGCCGGTGGCGGTGGCGCTGGTGTTCAAGGCCGGACGCGAAGGCACCAGCGTGGTGTCCGACCGGCTCAAGTTCACCTCCATCGAGGGGGATGTCGAGCATCTGCGCCTGTCGGCCTGGCCGGTCGATGAGAGCGAGGGCGACCGCCTGACACTGCTGGCATTTGAGCAACTGCACGCCGTTGCCGCCCCCACCGAGGCGCTGACCACCATCGACCTGGATTCGGAAACCGCCGAACGCATGGAGGTGCTCGAGCGCGAACTCACCGCCACCCGCGAGAGCCTGCAAGCCACCGTGGAAGAGCTGGAAACCTCCAACGAAGAACTGCAAAGTACCAACGAAGAGCTGATGAGCTCCAACGAAGAGCTGCAAAGCTCCAACGAGGAACTGCAATCGGTCAACGAAGAGCTCAACACCGTCAACGCCGAGTACCAGGAAAAAATCGACATTCTCAACCGCCTCAACGCCGACCTGGACAACATGGCGCAGGCGGTGTCGGCTGGCACGGTGTTTGTCGATGAAAACCTGAACCTGACGCGTTTCTCGCCCGATGCCACGCACATCTTCCGGCTGCGCGACTCCGACATTGGCCGTCCGCTCGACGACCTGGCGCACACCCTGCTCTACCCCGAGCTGATCGCCGACCTGACGCACACCCTCAAGAGCGAGGACAAGGTCGAAAAAGAAATTCGCGGCATCAACGGCCTGCATTACTTTGTCCGCATGCTGCCGTACCGGGTGCCGTCCTCGAGCGCCAAGGGGGCGGTGATCACCTTCATGGATGTCACCGCGCTGCATGAGGTGTCGCGCCTGCAGTCCATCATCGACGCGCTGGCGGAACACATTGCGGTGCTCAACAGCAGCGGTGTCATCACCCTGATCAACACCGCCTGGCGGCGTTTTGCCATTGAAAATGGCGACCCGTTGTTGGCGCACTCCGGCCCGGGTGTCAATTACCTGGAGGTGTGCCGTGAGCTCGGTGCCGCGTCTGATCCCAGCGCCGGTGCGGCGCAACGCGGGGTTCGCGAAGTGCTGGAAGGCCGCCGCCAGCACTTCTCGCTGGAATACCCGTGCCATTCACCCACGCAAGAGCGCTGGTTTGTCATGCATGTGACTGGCGTGGGCGGCGAGCAGCCTGGCGCGGTGGTCAGCCACGTCAACATCACGCAATGGCGGCAGCTAAATCTGCCGGGGCAGGCATGAACGCGTCGGCATCGCCCTTCACAACACGGCAAAAAACCGAGCGCCTGGCGCTGCTCAAGCAGCGTGCCGAGGCCATTCTGGCGCAACACGACAGCGACACCACCGAGCCCGATGCCGAGCAGCTGCAAACCGCCAAACTGCTCGAAGACCTGCGTATTTACCAGGTGGAGCTGGAGCTGCAAAACGACGAGTTGCGTGCCGCCCAGCAAGAGGCTGACCTGCTGCGCCGGCGCTACCAGTCGCTGTTTGAGCACATGCCATTGGCGGCGCTGGTGGTGGACAACCTGGGCAACGTCGATGACAGCAACGAGCGCGCCAGCGTGCTGCTCAGCAGCGCGGGTCACCTCAGCAGCCCGGACAACCGCTTTTGGCATGCCGTCCACAAAAATGACCGCGCCCGGCTGCACGCGGCGCTGCGCGATGTGCGCTCGGGCGAGGCAATGCTGCTGCAGCAAGTCAGGATTGCCCAAACCGACACCCGCAGCCCGGTGTATGACGTGCATCTGATTGGCCTGTCGATGGACTACAAGCTCGACCGCCGCGTGCTGCTGCTGCTGGTGGACCGCACCATCGAGGTGGCCCGCGCTGCTGACCAGCGCTTTTTTTCGCTGCTGCTCGATGCCAGCGACAGCCTGATTTATGCAGCCGACCCGCAAGGCCACATGTTGTTGGCCAACCAGACCCTGCTGCGTTTCCTGGGCCGCGAGCGCGAAGCGGTGCTGGGTCACCAACGCATTGATTTCATGCCCTTGCGCGATGCGATTGTGCAAAGTGAGGCCGACCAGCGCGTGCTGCAAAGCGGCGTGGCAGCCACGCTCGAAGAAAAGATGCATGGCCGCATGGAAGGTGCGGTGGACTTCCTGACGCGCAAATTCCCGCTGCGCGACCTCGAAGGTCGCATTTATGGCGTGGGTGGCATCTCCACCGATGTCACCAATCTGAAGAGCCAGCAGCGCCAGACCATTCTCAGCGAAACCGTGTTCATGGCGGCGCAAGAGGCCATCATCGTCACCGATGCCGATGCCCGCATCGTGCGGGTCAACCCGGCGTTCAGCCTGCAATCGGGCCTCTCGGCCGAGGTGGTGCTGGGGCGCAACCCGCGCGTGCTCAAGTCCGGGCGGCAAGACCCGGCGTTTTACAAAGACCTGTGGAGTACATTGCGAACGCAGGGCAGCTGGTCGGGCCAGTTGAGCAATCGCCGCACCGATGGCTCGGAGTACACGGTGCGCACCAACATCAAGGCGGTGCGTGACGAAGCCGGCCTGGTGCTGTACTACTTTGCCGTACAGACCGACATCACGCAACTGCACCAGGCGCAGCTGCAACTGGCGCATCAGGCCGCGTACGACGATCTGACCGATTTACCCAACCGCGCGCTGTTCAACGACCGGGCCGCGCAGCTTACCGCCAGCGCCCGGCGCCATGGTCACTCTTTCGCCCTGCTGTTTGTCGATCTGGACCGCTTCAAGGAAGTCAACGACACGCTAGGCCATCAAGTCGGTGACGAGCTGCTGAAAAGCGTGGCGCAGCGCCTGCAGCAAGGCGTGCGGCTGGAGGACACGGTGGCGCGTGTCGGTGGCGACGAATTTGCCGTGTTGCTGCCGGGCACTGACCGTGCGGGTGCCCAGGCGGTGGCCGGCAACTTGCTGAACCTGCTGCGTCAGCCACTGCCGCTGGAGGCGGCGCAACATTTCCGGCCGATGGCCAGCATGGGCCTGGCGGTTTACCCGGACGATGGTGACAGCCCCGACCTGCTGCTGCGCAACGCCGACATGGCCATGTACGGCGCCAAGCTGGGCGGGCGCAACCGGTTGGCCTGCTTCACGCCACAGATGCGCCTGGCCAACAACCAGGCATTCTCCATCCAGACCGAGCTGGCCGGGGCGATTGCCCATAACGAACTGCGCGTACATTTTCAGCCCAAGGTTCGCCTGAGCGATGGCGCGCTGATGGGGGCCGAGGCATTGGTGCGCTGGGAGCGGCCCGGCCACGGGCTGGTGATGCCGGGCGAATTCATCCGCGTCGCCGAAAAATCCGGCCTGCTGACGCTGCTGGACCAATGGGTCATGAACGATGCCCTGCAGCAACTCGGGCAATGGTTGCGCGAAGGCCGCTGGCAGCCGCACTGGTGCCTGGCCATCAACCAGAACGTCGCCGACTTGCAGCGCCCGGACATGGCAGCGCAGTTGCGTCAGCTGCTGCAAACGCATCAGGTGCCGGCGCAGGCGCTGGAGCTTGAAATCACCGAAGACGCACTGTTGCAGCAAACCCCGGCGCAACTGGCCTGCCTGAGCGAACTGCGCAGCATGGGCATCTCGCTGGCGATTGACGACTTTGGCACCGGTTATTCCAGCCTGGCGTACCTGCGCCAACTGCCGATTTCGGTGATCAAGATCGACCAGAGCTTTGTCGGCACCATGCTGACGCACCCCAACGACGGCGTGCTGGTGCACGCCATCATCGACCTGGCGCACAACCTGGGCCGCACGCTGGTGGCCGAAGGCATTGAGCAAGCCGCGCAAGCAGAGCGCCTGCTGGCGCTGGGCTGCGAGCTGGGTCAGGGCTACCTGTTTGGCCGACCCGTCTGCGCCGATAGCTTTGCGCAGACTTGGCTGCGTGTTGCGGGTGCTGCCCCGGATGTTCCGGTGTAAACCTGGTCTATACGGTTGGCGCTCGGGGGCTTGAGAGCACCTTTGACGCGGCTGACTTGAGCGCGTGGGTCAGCGCATCGAGCACGGCCGAGTTGAGGTTCCAGCAGTGCCAGAACAGCGCCACATCCAGACTGCGCCCGGGCATCACATCCACCAGCGTGCCGGCGCGCAGGTGCTCACGCACCTTGAGTTCGGGCAACACGCTAACGCCCCAGCCCGCCAGCACCGCCTGCAGCTGGCCTTCGGAGCTGGGCACGTACAACTGGCGCAGCGCGACCGCTTTGAGTCCGCAGGCAGCAGCGACAAATTCGGCCTGCAAGTCGTCTTTGCGGTTGAACGCAATGAACGCCAGTGCGCTGAAGTTGTGCGGTGTCAGCCCAGCCGGACAGTGCGCCTGCGCAAAATCTGGCCCGGCCACCGCCACATAGCGCATCGCTCCCAGCGGCTCAACCTTGCAACTGCGCAGCGCCGTGCGCAGCGTCGTGACACAGCCCAGCACCCGCCCCTCGCGCAGCCACTCGAAGGTGAAGTCCTGGTCGTCGGTGATGATCTCCAGCCCCAAGCCCTGGCGCGCCAGCGGGTCCAGCGCCGGCAGCGCCCAGGTGGCAATGCTGTCGGCGTTGACGGCAATCGAGATGCGTTCGTTGTCGCCGGCAGCGCCGGCCACGCCCGGGGCCAGGTCTTTCAGGTCGCGCTCCAGATCGGCGCGCAGCAGGCGCATCTGCATGGCGTGCTTGAGCAGCAGCCGCCCGGCGGTGGTGGCCTTGAGCGGGCGGCTGCGCACAATCAGCACCGTGCCGACCTGCACTTCGAGCGAGCGCAAGCGTTGCGATACCGCCGACTGGGTGATCGACAGACGCACCGCAGCGCGCTCAAAACCGCCTTCTTCTACGATGGCGGCCAGGCATTCCAGGGCGTCGGGGTCAAATGTGCTCATGTCGGATCGGGTCTTTCCTGCTGTCAGTCAGAGACAGTCAGTTTAAGTGAGTTGTCTGACCGGCTGGCTTTCACCCGGCTTACGCATCAGGAGTACCATGATGCCCTTGCGGTACGCCGTACAGTATTCATTAACCGGAGCCTATTCATGAAAATCAGTCAAAACAGCATCGAGCGCGGCACCAAGCTGTTGGCCGACCCATTGCACAACAAGGGGACGGCCTTTACCGAAATCGAGCGCGACGCACTGGGCCTGCGCGGCCTGCTGCCGCCACACATTCACACGCAAGACGAGCAGATGGCGCGTTTTCTGGAAAACATGCGCAACCTGGCCGATCCGCTGGAAAAGTTTGTCGCCCTGAGCGCGTTGCATGACCGCAACGAAGCGCTGTTTTTCCGCGTGGTGTGCGACAACGTCGATGAAATCATGCCACTGATCTACACCCCGACGGTGGGGCAGGCGTGCCAGCGTTTTGGTCATATCTTCCAGCGCCCGCGCGGCATGTTCATCAGCATCAACGACCGTGGCCGCATTGCCGACATCTTGCGCAACTGGCCACGCAAGGCGGGCATCATTGTGGTCACCGATGGCGAGCGCATTCTGGGCCTGGGCGACCAGGGTGCCAACGGCATGGGCATTCCGGTGGGCAAGCTGTCGCTGTACACCGCCTGCGCCGGCAT
>JAIFMT010000114.1 GCA_020048295.1 Rhodoferax sp. | reverse complement strand
ACCAAACGGCCTGGCCGACCTGGGCACTGCGTCGCAAGTCCGATGGGGTTTGCCTGGGCCGGGTTGACGCAGAAATCACCCTTGGGTTGCAAGCCAGCAATGTGGGCTATTACCTGTTTCCAGCCCATTGGGGTCAAGGCTATGCCACCGAGGCGCTTGGTGCCGTCACCCGCCATTTGCTCAGCCAGGGGGTGTACCGGTTGGTGGCCACCGTCACAGTGGGCAACGTCGCCTCAGAGCGGGTTTTGCAGAAGGCGGGCTACACCTTTACCCGGGTGCTGGTGGGCAACGATGTCATTCGCGGTGAGCCGATGGACGATGCCGAATACGTCTTGTCAGCACCCTGAAGATGGCACCAACAAGTCGCCTTTGGCTACTTTTTGGGCTCTGACAAACTACCCGCTTAGGAACTGGCTGAGCGCGGCCAGCGTCTGCTCCGGGGCTTCGGTCATCTGGTTATGGCCGACGGGCAGCTGGGCTACCTGCACCGTTTTGCCGCTGTCACGCGCGGCTGTGATCAGGCCCGCTACGGCCTTGGGCGGCGTCATCTGGTCTTGCTCACCCAGCACAAACAGCACCGGGCAGCTGATCTGCGTGATGGCCTGTTCGCCGTTGGTGTAGCTGTCGCAGGCCAGAAAACCCCGGTGCAGCAGGTTGACTGCCGGGTTGCTGGCCAACACGCGGCGTGCCAGCGCCACCTGCGCGCCATACACCCAGGTGCCCGGCCCCAGCGCTGACGGTGGCGGGGCCAGCGTGCTGCGCGAAAACACATTGATCTGGCGGATGGCTTGCTCGGGCGCGCTGACCGCGGCTTCCAGCAACGCCGCTGACACCCGCATTGGATGCGCGATGCCAATCAGCACCAGATGGCTGATGCGCCGGCCCAGCCGCGCGGCGGCCTCCAGCGCAATCAGCGCGCCCCAGCTGTGGCCTACCAGCGCAGCGGTCTGCACCCCTGCGGCATCCAGCAAGCCCGCACAGAAGTCGGCAGCCGCTGCAACGCTGGCGGGTGCCTCGCCGGCGCTGCGGCAGTGGCCCGGCAGGTCGATGGCCAGCACATTGAAGCCGTGGTGCGCCAGGCTGCGGCTTTGCAAAACCCACACGCTGTGGTCCGCTGTGGTCGCACAGCACGCCGTGGATGAACACCAGCGTGGGTTTGGCGGCATCAAAAGCCTTGCCGCCGGTGTAGCAGTAGCTTGCAGCGTTGTTGACGGTCAGGTACATGGGTGAACTTGTTTTATATAAGAAATTGGCCTCTATCCCTTGATGGATGTGCGCTAATAGCTATAAAAATAAAAGCAAAGACAAAAGCAGGGGTGGACCTCAGGCGGGTGGCTGCCGGGGGTCTGGCAGTGGCGCGTCATGAATCAGCCGCTTGCCCAGGCTCACCGCAGCATCCTGGCAATAGCCCAGTTTTGCATACATGGCGATCACGCCGGTGTTGCTGCTGCGCACCTGCAAACTCAGCTTGGGGCAGCCGCGGGCCAGCAGCAGCGCCTCGCCCTGCGCCATCAGTTGCGCGGCAAAGCCGCGGCGCTGGCAGTCGGGGGCCACTGCCAGGTAGTTCACCCAGCCGCGATGCCCTTCATAGCCAAACATCGCGCTGGCCACCAAGCGTGCCGTGCCGTCCAGGGCCAGTTCGCCCACCAGAAACAGCTCGGGGTTGACCGTCAGCTTGCGCAAAATGTCCTGGTACGGGTTGTTCCAGGGCCGGACCAGGTCGCAGCTGCGCCACAGCGCCACCACTGTCTCGGTGTCAGACGGTGCAAACGCTCGGATATTCATGGTCATACGGTTTTTTGCGCCACTTTCAGCGCGCGTTTCAGGTCGTCAATCAAATCATCGGCATCTTCCAGCCCGATGCTCAGGCGAATCGTGCCCTGGGTAATGCCGCAGGCGGCCAGCGCCGCAGCATCCATGCGGAAATGCGTGGTGCTGGCAGGGTGAGTCACCAGGCTGCGGCAGTCGCCCACGTTGGCCAGATGGCTGAAAACCTGCAGGCTTTCAGCCAACGCCTGGCCTTGTGTGCGGCTGCCGTGCAAGTCGAAGCTGAACACCGACCCGGCACCGCGTGGTAGCAGCCGGGCCGCCAATGCGTGGCTGGGGTGGCTTTCCAGCAGCGGGTGGCCAACCTGCGCCACCAACGGCTGAGCAGCCAGAAACGCCACCACTTTTTGCGTGTTTTCCATGTGCCGCGTCATGCGCAGCGACAAGGTTTCGATGCCTTGCAAGATCAGCCAGGCCGAATGTGGGTTCAGGCAGGCACCAAAGTCGCGCAGACCTTCACGGCGCGCCCGTAGCAGGAAAGCGCCCACGGTGGATTCCTCGCTGAACACCATGTTGTGAAAGCCGTCGTAGGGCTGCGTCAGCTCGGGAAACCGGGGCGCGCCGCCGGCCATTGTTTGAGCCTCCCAGTCAAAGCGGCCGCCATCCACCACCAGCCCGCCCATCACCGTGCCGTGACCACTTAAAAGCGGCGCGGTCGAGTGGCACACCAGGTCAGCGCCGAGTTCCAGCGGCTTCATCAGCCAGGGCGTGGTCAGGGTTGAATCAACCAGCAGCGGCACACCGGCCTGGTGCGCAATGCTGCTGAGGGTGGGAATGTCCAGCACTTCCAGCCCGGGTTGGCCCACGGTTTCACCAAAAAACAGCCGGGTAGCGGGCTGCACGGCAGCGCGCCAGCCATCGATGTCATCCGGGTTGACAAACGTGGTGGCAATGCCAAAGCGGCGCAAGGTGTAGTTCAGCAGGTGGCGCGAACCGCTGCACAGCGCTGTGCTGGCCACGATGTGCCCGCCCGCGCCCATCAGCGTGGCAATGCTCAGGTGCAACGCCGCCTGGCCGCTGGCCACCGAAATCGCTCCGATGCCGTCGTCCAGTGCGGCGATGCGCTGCTCTAGCGCGGCGTTGGTATCGCTGGCGGGCTCAGGGGCGCTGCCGGCGTGCAGCGCGAGGGTGTCAAAACCGGGGTCAGCGTAGCCGGGCATGGCGTTCCTTGTTACAAACAAGTGTTGCATTTTGCTGCTATTTTGACTTGTATCGCCATTTTTGGCCGCGAATGAGCCGGGTAACGCAGCGTCACTGACACAGGGCTACTGAGGTTTGGCACAATCGCAAAAAGAGGAGATTTAACGTGATAACGAAAAAAACAACGCACTACGTGGGTCAGCAGCCATGATCCGATCCGCTCTCGGGCCGGCACATAAGGCTGATGTCAGGCATATCGAACAGGCGCTGGCCGCCTCGCAGGAGCAGGCGCACCGTCTGGCCACGCTGCTGCGCCTGGTCAGCGACAACGTCACCGATCTGATCTGGGCCAAGGACCTGGACAAACGCTTTCTGTTTGCCAACAAGGCAATGTGCGAGCAGATGCTGGGTGCTGCCGATACCGATGAGCCGATTGGCCGCGACGACCTGTTTTTTGCCCACCGGGCCCGCGCCGAGCATCCTGACAACCCGCGCTGGCACACCTTTGGTGAGCAATGCCAGGTATCTGACGAGCAGACGTTGCACAACGGCAAAGCCACGCAGTTCGACGAAGCCGGCTACGCGCAGGGCAAGTTGCTGTTTCTTGATGTGCACAAAGCGCCGCTGATCGATGACCATGGGCAAGTCATTGGCGTGGTGGGTTCGGCGCGCGATGTCACGGCGCAGCGCGCGGTACAAGATAAATTGCGTCTGGCCGCGCTGGTGATCGAGCACAGCAGCGAAGCCATGCTGGTCACCGATGCCAGCAACCGCATCGTCGATATCAACCCGGCGTTTTGCAGCATGACCGGCTATGCGCGCGACGAAGTGATTGGCCGTGACCCCAGCTTGCTCCGTTCTGGTCGGCAAAGCAGCGAGTTTTACCAGGCCATGTGGCAGGCACTCAAGGCCAAGGGGCAATGGCAGGGTGAGTTGTGGAACCGGCGCAAGAATGGTGAGGACTTCGCTGAATGGCTGACCATCAACACGATCTATCACAGCGACGGCTCGGTACACCGCCGCGTGGCGCTGTTTTCGGACATCACCGAGAAGAAGCTGGCCGAAGAGCTGATTTGGCGGCAAGCCAATTTCGACATGCTGACGGGTCTGCCCAACCGCCGTTTGTTTCATGACCGGCTGCAGCAGGAACTGCTCAAGGCGCAACGCAGTGGGCGCAAGCTGGCCTTGTGTTTCATTGATCTGGACAACTTCAAGGAGGTCAATGACTTGCTGGGTCACGATGCTGGCGACCAATTGTTGCAAGAGGCGGCGCGCCGCATTACGGCCCAGGTGCGCGCCTCGGACACGGTGGCACGCTTAGGGGGCGATGAGTTCACCGTGACGCTGCCTGATCTGGAAGACCTGGCCCGGGTTGGCATCATTGCCGATGGCATTTTGCGATCGCTGGCGCAGGTGTTTGACGTGGCGCAACACGCGGTCAATGTGTCGGCCAGCATGGGCATTGCCGTGTACCCTGGCGATGCCACTGAGCTGGAAGGCTTGATCCAGAGCGCCGACCAGGCCATGTACGCAGCCAAGCGCGGTGGGCGCAACGGTTTTTGTTTCTGCACCCGTGGCATGCAGCAAGAGGCGCATGAGCACCTGGCACTGATGGCGGACTTGCGACTGGCCATGACCAATGACCAGCTCAAGCTGTTCTTCCAGCCGATTGTTTCCCTGCAGACCGGGCAGTTGCAGAAGGTGGAGGCCTTGCTGCGCTGGTTTCACCCGCAGCGGGGTTTGATTGGCCCCAACGTGTTCATTCCGCTGGCTGAGGAATACGGCTTGATGCATAGCCTGGGCGACTGGGTGTTTGAGCAGGCCGTCAAGCAGGCGCAACGCTGGTCGGCGCACTTTGGCAAAGATTTCAAAATCTCGCTGAACGTGTCGCCGATGCAGCTGTTGCAGGCCAATGTTCACCGGATTCGGTGGCAAGAGCAGCTTGATGCCAGCGGCATCAGTGGCCAGCGCTTTATGATTGAAATCTCGGAGGGCTTGCTGCATCAGACGACGACGGCAGTGGCCGCGCAACTTGACGAATTTCAGCATGCGGGAACGCAGGTGGCCATCGACCATCTGGGTGCCGGTTTTTCGTCGTTTGCCGAGATGCGCAAGCGGCAAATCGAGTATTTCAAGATTGAAAAGGCCACCATCGACCGCCTGCTGATGAGCCCGCAGGAGCTGGCACTGGCGCAGGCGGTGGTGGTCATGGCGCATCAGCTGGGCTTGAAAGTCATTGCGGAAGGCGTTGAGTCGCTGGCGCAGCACCAGGCACTGCGCGACATGGGCTGTGATCTGGCGCAAGGCTTCTTGTATTCCAAACCGGTGGAGGCCAGTGAGGTCGAGGCCTTTTTTTTGCGCGAATTGCCGCTGAACTTGCCAGTTTGAAAGCAGCTGCTTGGTGCGTACACAGGGTAAACGCCGGGATATCAGGAACCCGGGGACGCCGATTTGCCAGTAAGATGCCCCGCTTGCGGTAGCCTGTTTCAAACCCCATTCAACGAGGAGCAACATGAAAGTCAGCGATATTTTGCGCATCAAGGGCAGCACGCTCTACACCGTCAATCCGGATGAACCGCTGATCAAGGCGCTGGGGCTGATGGCGGAACGCGATATTGGTTCGCTGGTGGTGATGGAACACGGCGAACTGGTGGGCATGTTGACGGTGCGTGAGCTGACCAAGATACTGGTCAAGACCGGTGGCGACATTACCCGCACCATCGTGCGCACCGCCATGGACGACCACCCCTTGACCTGCACCATGGAAACCGACATGGACGAAGTGCGCCGCATGATGCTTGACCGCCATGCCCGCTACATGCCGGTGATGGACCAGCGCATGCTGATGGGTGTGATCAGCTTTCACGACGTGGCGCGCGCCGTGGTGGACAGCCAGAATTTTGAGAACAAGATGCTCAAGGCCTACATTCACGACTGGCCCGAGGGTGCTGACAAGTCCGAGCAGCCCAATCTCTGATGGCCGGGCGGGGTCGGGGATAATCCCGCCCCATGAGCGGAAACACCTTTGGAACCCTATTCACTGTCACCAACTTTGGTGAATCCCACGGCCCGGCCATTGGCTGCGTGATTGACGGCTGCCCGCCCGGCATGGCGCTGTGCGAGGCCGACATCCAGCACGACCTGGACCGACGCCGGCCCGGCACCAGCAAATTTGTCACCCAGCGCAACGAGCCCGATGCCGTTGAAATCCTGTCCGGCGTGTATGACGGCAAGACCACCGGCACGCCGATTTGTCTGTTGATCAAAAACACCGACCAGCGCAGCAAGGATTACGGCAACATCGTGCAGACCTTTCGCCCGGGGCACGCCGACTATGCTTATTTTCAGAAATACGGTATCCGTGACCCGCGTGGTGGTGGCCGGTCAAGCGCGCGCCTCACCGCGCCCACCGTGGCAGCTGGCGCGGTGGCCAAAAAGTGGCTGTTTGAGAAATACGGCACCGTTTTTCGTGGCTGCATGACGCAAATTGGCAGTGTGCCCATCGCTTTCGAGTCGTGGGAGCATGTGCATAACAACCCGTTTTTTGCCCCGGTGGCTGACGTGAGCGCGCTGGAGGACTACATGAATGCGTTGCGCAAGAGCGGTGACTCCTGCGGCGCACGCCTGCGGGTGAGCGCATCCAACGTGCCGGTGGGATTGG
>JAIFMT010000216.1 GCA_020048295.1 Rhodoferax sp. | reverse complement strand
TGCCCATGCGGGCGCGCTCGGTCAGGTCAAGACAGTATTTTTTAAGCGACTCGCGCTGGTCTTCGGCGTTGGCACTGTCCACATTCTGGCCACCGCGCACCGCCTCGATGGCGGTCTCCAGGCTCTTGCGGGTCAGGCCATTGGCTCGCACCAAGTCACCCAGCGTGCCCTTGAAGTCGCTCAGCGCCAGCAAGAACAGCTCGCTGGCAACAAACTGGTCGCCGCGCTTGAGCGCTTCTTTTTCGCCGTTTCACGGCGGCTTCGGCCCCGGCCAGCAACCCGCTGAGGTTGACTCCGGCGCGCTGCAACAGCGCTTTGGGACCGTCCTCCTGCTTGATCATGGCCACCAGCAAATGCGCCGGCTCGATGTAGGCATGGTCATTGGCCAGTGCCAACGATTGCGCGTCGGCCAGGGCTTCCTGAAATTTGGTCGTCAGTTTCTCTTGTCGCATTGCATCTCCTCCAAGTTGATCAGCAACTTGTGGCGACCCGAGTGTTTTCAAGGGACAAACAGGCAAGCGGCCCGCAGCGCTTTTCCGTAGCGATTCCAGTGCCATTTCAGCGGGTTTCACCGCCTGCGACGGCACTTCTACAATGGCGCGCATGAAGCATCATTTTGATATTTGCATACGCGGTGGCGGCATTGCCGGCCATACATTAGCCCTGCTGCTGGCCCGTGAGCGGCTGCGCGTGGGCCTGGTCACTCAGCCGCCGCTAGCCCCGGCTGCCGTTGACCCTGATGTGCGCGCCTATGCGCTCAACGCCAAGTCCAAAGCCCTGCTCGAATCGGTGCGCTGCTGGCCCGATGCGCAGCACGCCACGGCGGTGACGGACATGCGTGTGCTGGGCGACAACGGCGGCGAGGTGAATTTCTCTGCGCTTGACCTGGGTGTGCCAGCGCTGACCTGGATTGTGGATGTGCCCGCACTGGAGGCGCAATTGAGCGATGCGGTGCGTTTTCAGCCGCACATCGAGCTGCTTGATGCACCGCGCCCAGCCACGCTGACGGTGGTGTGCGAAGGCAAGGCCAGCCGCACCCGCGCCGAATTTGGCGTGGAGTTTGCCGTGGCACGCTACCCGCAGCAGGCCATTGCCACCCGGCTGAACTGCGAACTACCGCACGGGCAAATCGCCCGCCAATGGTTCACCACCGGCGAAATCCTGGCGTTTTTGCCCTTGCAGGGCGAACAGGGGCGCGAGGTGAGCATCGTCTGGTCGGTGCAGGAAAACCGCGTGCAAAGCCTGCTCGAGGCCAGTGAAGAAGATTTTTGTGCCGAGCTCGAACAAGTCAGTGGCAACGCGTTGGGCCATCTCAGTCTGAGCTGCACCCGCCACGCCTGGCCGCTGCAAACCGCACAGGCCAGCCGCTGGGTGGGCAACGCCAATGGCCAGTCCTGGGCGCTGGTGGGTGATGCCGCGCACAACGTGCATCCGCTGGCCGGGCAGGGGCTGAACCTGGGACTGGGCGACGTGGCCGAATTGGCCAGCGTGCTGCACAGCCGTGAATACTGGCGCAGCGTGGGCGATGCCAAGCTGCTGCGCCGCTACGAGCGCGCGCGCCGCACCGAGGTAACGGCCAGTGCCTTGGCCATGGACGGGTTGCAACAGCTGTTTTCCAAAGACGGCAGCGTCTGGCAATCGCTACGCAACTGGGGCATGCAGGGTTTTGAGCACAGCGGTCCGGCCAAAGCCTGGGCGGCACGCTGATGAACCGAATCAATACCACCTTGCTCGCCTGCGCCCTGCTGGCGGCCACCGCTGCCACCGCGCAAGAGGCCGCCATTCGTAAAAACCTGGCCGAGCGCCTGCCGCAGCTGGAAAAGATTGACGAGATCAGCAAAACGCCGATGGATGGCCTGTATGAGCTGCGCGTCAATGGCACCGACATTTATTACACCGATGCACAGGGCAACTTCCTGGTGCAAGGCAACCTGATCGACACCCGGCAACGGCGCAACCTGACCGAAGAGCGGATTGACAAACTCACGGCCATTGCGTTTGACAAATTACCGGTCAAAGATGCCTTTACCATCGTGCGCGGCAATGGCAAACGCAAGCTGGCGGTGTTTGAAGACCCCAACTGCGGTTATTGCAAGCGCTTTGAGGAAAACCTGAAAACTGTGGACAACATCACCATCCACATGTTTCTTTACCCGGTGCTGGGGCCCAAATCGCACGAAACATCCAAGAATATCTGGTGCGCCAAAGACAAGGCGAAATCGTGGCAAGACTGGATGCTCAAGAACGTCGAGCCCACAGATGCCAAATGCGACACACAGGCGGTGGACCGCAATGTGGCATTGGGTAAAAAATACAAAATCACCGGCACGCCGACACTGGTGTTTGCCGATGGCTCCAGGATTCCAGGGGCCATCGGGGCCGATCAGATTGAGCAGAAACTGGCACAAGCCATCGTTAAATGACAACAACATCACGACTTACGGCGCTGGCACCGGTGCGCTTTCAGGTGCGAGTGCAAAACCTGCACGCGCACCTGTTTGGCATCACGCTGACCATTGCCCACCCCAGCGCGCAGCAAATTGTCAGCCTGCCGGTGTGGATTGCTGGCAGCTACCTGGTGCGCGAGTTTGCCAAGCACCTGCAGCGCCTGCAAGCGCACCAGGGCGCGACTGCCCTGCAGATCACCCAGCGCGACAAATGCACCTGGAAAATTCATTGCGAGGCAGAAAAACCGCTGGTGCTGAGCTACGAGGTGTATGCGTTTGACAGCTCGGTGCGCACTGCCTGGCTCGATACGCAACGCGGCTTCTTCAATGGCACCAGCCTGTGCCTGCGCGTTCACGGGCAAGAAGAGCAGCCACATGTGCTGAGTTTGTCTAACGACGAACTGCCGCCGAGCTGGCAGGTGGCCACGGCGCTGACACCGCAAAAGGTAACCGCCCGGGGATTCGGCAGCTACTTGGCGGCCAATTACGACGAGCTGCTCGATTCGCCGGTGGAACTGGGCGCGCTATGGTGTGGCTCGTTTGTGGCCGGCGGCATTGAGCACCGCTTTGTGGTGGCCGGGGCCACCGCCAGTTTTGACGGTGCTCGGTTACTGGCCGATACGCAAGCCATTTGCGAGGCCGAAATCAACTTCTGGCATGGTGCCGCGCCGCGTGGCAAAGCCCGCAGCAGCAGCAACCGCCCACCGCACAGCCACTACCTGTTCATGCTGAGCGCTGTGGATAACGGTTATGGCGGACTGGAGCACCGCCAGAGCACCGCGCTGATCTGCAAGCGCGCTGATTTACCTCGGCTGGGCCAATCCAAGACACTGGCAGCTGCAGACGGCTACACCACGCTGCTGGGCCTGATCAGTCACGAGTACTTTCACACCTGGAACGTCAAGCGGCTGCGCCCGTCAGAGTTTGCCCACTACGACTACGCCCAAGAAAACTACACCGAACTGTTGTGGTTTTTTGAAGGCTTCACCAGCTACTTTGACGACCTGTTGCTGCGCCGCGCGGCGCTGATTGACGATACCACCTACCTGGTGCTGCTGAACAAGACGATCAATGGCGTACTGCAATCGCCAGGACGCAAAGTGCAAAGCGTGGCACAAGCCAGTTTTGATGCCTGGGTCAAGTACTACCGGCAAGACGAAAACAGCGTCAACGCCACCATCAGCTACTACACCAAGGGCTCGCTGGTGGCGTTGTGCCTGGATTTGAGTCTGCGCCAGGGTGGGAAAACCTGCCTGATGGCCGTCATGCGCGCACTGTGGCAACGTTGCCAGGGCGGGCCCATGACACAAAGCGACCTGGCCGCAGTGCTGCAGGAATTGTCCGGCGAATCGTTTTCGCAACGGCTGGCGCAGTGGGTGCATGGCACGGATGACCTGCCACTGAAAGAGCTATTGCAGGCGCAAGGCGTGACTTACGCCGAAGAAGCCGCGCCACTGGCCGAGCAGCTGGGCTTGCGGGTCACCGAGAACCATGGCATCCATATCAAAGGCGTGCTGCGTGATGGCGCGGCCGAACACGCCGGCATGGCAGCAGGCGACGAATGGCTGGGCATTGAAGTCGGCCAGGGCAAGGCGTTGCAGGCCTGGCGGCTATCCAAGCTTACTGATTTGCCGCTGTATCTGGGGCCCGCCAAAAGCTTCAAGGCACTGCTGGCGCGTGACCAGCGGCTGCTGACGCTCCCGATGACTTTGCCTGAAAGCGCCAAACTTGTGAAACTCAGCGTTGGCCAATCCCAGCTCGTGGATGCCTGGCTGGATAGTTAAAACTATTTATTAGATAGCTGTCGGCACATACTGCATAAGGGCTAAAGCCCTATTTCTTATATAAAAGCTTACCACCCCATCATCAGGAGTCTGCATGACATATGAATTGATTACTGTGCGCACCGAGGCTGACAAGGTCGGCATCATCACGTTGAACCGCCCGAAACAGCTCAATGCCCTCAACGATCAATTGATGACCGAACTGGGCACCGCGCTGCAAGCTTTTGATAGTGCTGAAGCCATCGCCTGCATGATCATCACCGGCAGCGAAAAAGCCTTTGCCGCAGGAGCCGACATTGGCGGCATGGCCAAATACAGCTTTGCCGATGTCTATAAAGGCGACTTCATCACCCGTAACTGGGAGCAGATCCGCAGCGTGCGCAAGCCCGTCATCGCCGCCGTGAGCGGCTTTGCGCTGGGCGGCGGGTGTGAGTTGGCGATGATGTGCGACTTCATCATTGCCGCCGACAACGCCCGTTTTGGCCAGCCCGAAATCAAGCTCGGCATCATCCCTGGCGCTGGTGGCACACAGCGCTTGCCGCGCGCCGTGGGCAAGTCCAAAGCGATGGACATGGCACTCACCGGGCGCATGATGGACGCGCCCGAGGCCGAGCGCGCCGGTCTGGTCAGCCGCGTGGTGCCGCTGGACAAGCTGATGGACGAGGCGCTGGGCGCGGCGCTGATGATCAGCGACTACTCGCAAATTGCCGTGATGGCCGCCAAGGAGTCGGTTAACCGTGCGTTTGAAGGCACGCTCAATGACGGCATCATGTTCGAACGCCGGCTATTTCATGCGCTGTTTGCCACCGCTGACCAGAAGGAAGGCATGGATGCATTTGTCAACAAACGCAAGGCGCAGTTCACGCACCAGTGAGGTTGGCAAATGGGGTGCTACGGGGGTCATCGCGGGTTAATCAGCCCCCCCGAGCGGGATCAATGCTCTTTCAGGTTGCGCATCATCTTTCCAGCGATGATTTCTGCGGCCTTGATCAGCGGGTAAGCAGCCGGTGAGGCGGTCAGGCATGGATGGGTGCCAATCTGCATCACCAGAAAGTCGTTGACGGTCATGCGGTTTTGAATCGCCAGACCAATCACGTTGGTGAGTTCACCGGCTTCCAGCCCGCCAATCACTTCCCCGCCAATGATGACACCGGAGTATTTGGCCGAGACCAGTTTCACCAGTTGCTTGTGCGCGCCCGGCAGGTTGCCGGGGTGGCGGTCCATGCCCTCAAACAGACCGACCAGTGTGGCAATGCCTTCCTGCTCGGCGCGCTGCTCCGTCAGCCCGGCAGTTCCGTAACCAGTGTTACCAATGGCGGTGGAGTAAATGGCAATGGTGCCGCTGAAGGTCTTGACCACATTCAGGTTGAACAGGTTCATGCCGGCAATGCGCGCCTCGGCACAGGCGGTCGAAGCCAGCATGGTCGAGACCCGCTTGCGGGTGACAAAGTCGCGCTTTTGGGCGCAGTCGCCCACCGCAAACACATCCGGCACGTGGGTGCGCATGAACTCGTCAACCGCGATGAAGTTGTCTTCATCCACGTAAATACCTGACTTGGCGGCCAGTTCGGTATTGGGCCGGTAGCCCATGGACAAAATCACCGCATCCATAGGCAACTGCTGGCCATCGTCAAGCTCGATGGCCTCCACCTGGCTGCTGCCCAGCACCTTGCTGATGCCCTTACCCACCACGACATTGACACCCCGGCTGACCAGCATCTCATGAATCTTGTTGGCCAGTTCCACGTCAAAGGCCATGTTCAAAATGGCGGGTAGCTTTTCAATCAGGGTCACCGCGTAGCCGTGTTTGACCAATTCGTCGGACATTTCCACACCGATGAAGCCCGCGCCAATCACCGCGATGTTTTTGGCACTGCCCAGTTCAGCCTTCATCGCGTCGAGGTAGGTTTTGTCTTTTGGAATGGTATAGACCCGAGCCAGATCAGCACCCACCAGCCATTTCGGCTTGATGGGCTGCGAGCCGGTGGCGATCACCAGCTTTTGGTAGTGGATCTGCTCACCACTGACAAAGTGGACGATTTTTTGCAGGGTGTCAATGTGGGTCGCCTCATCCACCACCGACACGATGTTGTTGCTCTTCATGGCGGCATCGACCGGCATGACGTTCTTGTCGCTGGATTCGAGCGTGCCGAAGATGTACGGTATGCCGCAAGGCACCATCACTTCACGCTCCTTCTTCACCAGGGTGATTTCTCTTTCTGACCAATGAATCCGCGCCGACATGGCTGTTACGAGACCCGCCGCACTGCCACCGAGAATCAAAACATCTGTACTTTTCATCGCAACCTTTTTGGTTTGTTAATAAGCGTCTCCTGCTCGTTGGATTGGTGACAAAAAACACCAGGTTCGAGCGTACCGATGCTGACTTTTATTAAAAAATCCTTACAGAGTCTAGCGCACAAACCCGCGAGCCCCCACGACATCGGTCAATCGCTGCACACCCCTCACAAAAGTCTCGGCGATCAATCATCACGTTGTGCAAGCCGCTATAATCTCGCTCCGTCGGTGATATAGCTCAGTTGGTTAGAGCGCAGCATTCATAATGCTGATGTCGGTGGTTCAAATCCACCTATCACCACCAGTCATTTCAAGCCCAACTATTTCCAGTTGGGCTTTTCTTTTTCAAAATCCCCAACGTTTTCAAACACTTACGGCAACTGCCTCTTGAGTGTTCTGCTCCTGAAATTGCGTCATTTTGGGCGTTTTTGGCGTAAAAACCCGCGTTTTCTCTCTCTGTTCTCTGTTGGTCTCTTGACTATTCAAGAGACCACGTTCAATGAAATCAACCACTTACGCTGGGGTGGTTTGCATAGTGTTCTGGTGGGTCTGAGCGACAGAGAACGAAGAATGTGCCAAAAACGTGCGAATCGCCACCTCAGGCGCATGAGTTGACTTGTTTTTGGACATCATCTCAAGAATGCTTGTGGTCGAATCGATATGGGTGGCAGATACAAAAGGATTCCGCCATGGATAT
>JAIFMT010000066.1 GCA_020048295.1 Rhodoferax sp. | reverse complement strand
GGGCTTTGCGCCATCGTGCGTGCCAGTTGCTCGTCGTTAAAGGCCCATAAATCCTCCAAGGCACCTCCACCGCGCACCAGCAGGATCACATCAATCACTCTGGGCAGGGTGTTGCCACTGACCGCACTTTTATATAATAATTTGGCCCCCAGCCCTTTACCATCATGCGCTAGCAGATACAACTTTGATAGTGCGCTGATCAATTCGACGGGGGCCTGGCTGCCTTGCACCGAAGCGGCCACCAGCACCACCGGAATATGTGGCACCCGTCGCTGCAACGTGGTCAGCACATCGTGCAGAGCCGCTGCGCCCAGCGAGGTCACCAGCCCGATGGCGCGCGGCATCAGCGGCAGCGCCCGTTTGCGCGCGGCATCAAACAGTCCTTCCTGTTCCAGTTTGGCCTTGAGCTTGAGAAACGCCTCAAACAGGTTGCCCAGCCCAGCGCGGCGCATGCGCTCCACAATCAATTGCAAGTCACCGCGTGGCTCGTACACACCCAGGCGGCCGCTAACTTCGACCAGCTCGCCATCGCGGGGGTTGAAATCGAGCTCGGATGCCGCGCGCTTGAACATCGCACAGCGCAGCTGGCCAGCCGCATCCTTGAGCGAAAAATAGCAGTGGCCGCTGGCCGCGCGCGAAAACCCCGAAATCTCACCGCGCACCTGCAGCGGGTTAAAGCGCGCCTGCAACGCGTCCGCAATCGCCCGGCACAGCGCGCCAACGGCCCAGATCCGTTGAGCCGACGACACCTCGGTCGCGTCAAGCACGGAAAAACCCTCTTGACAAAGCAATCACCCAGGTTATCGCGCTGCCAAGTCGTCCACAATTTCGCAGCGGACTTTGTAGCCCTAAATGCGTAGCGTGAAGTCGCGCACGCCCGTTGAAGATCGTTGATTTCATTGCGTTTTTATCTGCCTAAAAAGTCATCAAAGCATCACAAACCCCAATTGGCGCGGCTTGCGAGCGGTTGCACAGGGTGTTCTCCACAAAGTTATCCACAGAAAATGGGGGTAGCCAGTGCCATTGCGAAGCCTTTTTGACTGCATCGTCGGCCGTCCTTGCCTGGTCGGCCCTAGCCGCGTGGCAGCCCTGGTCACTGCGCCATAATCGCGCAGCCATTTTTACCTGCGGAGTCCCAATTTGTTTTCCATCATACAAGCCGCCGGCTGGCCGATCTGGCCCCTGATTGCCTGCTCGGTGCTGGCACTGGCGCTGGTCATCGAGCGCTTCATCAGCCTGCAAACTGTCAAGGTAGCGCCGCCCAAGCTGATCGACGAAGTGCTGAGTGTGACCCGCTACGCTGTGCCCGGCCCCGAGGTGGTCGCCAAGCTGGAGAAAAACTCTGCCCTGGGCGAAGTGCTGGCCAGCGGACTGCACGCCCTCAACACCAACCCGCGCTGCAGCGAAACCGAGTTGCACGCCATCATGGAAAACGCCGGCCGACTGGCAGCGCACCGGCTGGAGCGCTACCTGAGCGCGCTGGCCACGATTGCCTCGGCAGCACCGTTGATGGGTTTGTTTGGCACGGTGGTGGGCATGATCGAGATTTTTGGCTCGCAAACGCCCGGTGCGGCCACCGGTGGTAACCCGGCGCAACTGGCGCACGGCATCTCGGTGGCGCTGTACAACACGGCATTCGGGCTGATTGTGGCGATCCCCTCGCTGATCTTCTGGCGCTACTTTCGCGCCCGCGTCGATGCCTACCTGCTGACGCTCGAACTGGCGGCCGAGCGGCTGGCACGGCATCTGAACACCCTGCGCAAATAGCCCGCCCGCCATGAACTTTCGTCCGCACCCCAAGGAAGAGCCAGAAATCAACCTGATTCCGTTCATCGACGTGCTGCTGGTGATCCTGATCTTTCTGATGCTTTCCACCACCTACAGCAAGTTCACCGAACTGCAGCTCAAGCTGCCGGTGGCCGATGTCGATGCCCAGCGCGACTACCCCAAAGAGGTGCTGGTGTCAGTCAGCAGCGAAGGCGACTACAGCGTCAACAAGCAGGCGGTGTCTGGGCGCAGCGTGGCGGATCTTGCGCAGGCGCTGCAAGAAGGGGCCAAAGCCGGCAAGGAGTCAGTGGTTGTCATCCACGCTGATGCCACGGCCCGGCACCAGGCCGTGATCACGGTGATGGAAGCCGCGCAGCGCGCAGGCCTGTCGCAAATCACCTTTGCCACCCAGTCTTCAGCGGCAGGCGGTGCGCCCTGAGCCCATGCCCGAGCTGAGCCGCTGGCAGCACACGCTGACTCGGGCCTGGACGCAGCGCGGCCTGCTGGCGTGGCTGCTGTGGCCGCTGTCGCTGCTGTATCGCTGGTTGGTGGCACTGCGCCGCGCCTTGTATGGCTTGGGTCTGCTGCGCAGCACGCGCCTGCCGGTACCCGTGGTGGTGGTGGGAAACGTGGTGGCTGGCGGTGCTGGCAAAACCCCGGTGGTGTTGGCGCTGGTGGCGCATTGGCAACAGCGTGGCATCACCGTTGGCGTGATTTCGCGCGGCTACGGTCGCCGCACCACGGCATGTCAGGAGGTCACGCCCGCAAGCAGCGCACACGACGTGGGCGATGAGCCAGCGCTGATTCAGCGACGCACCGGTGTGCCGGTTTTTGTGGCGGCACAGCGCGTTGATGCGGCCCGCGCGCTGCTGGCCAAGTACCCGCAGACCCAGCTGATCGTCAGCGACGACGGCCTGCAACACCTGCGCCTGGCGCGTGACCTGGAAATTGGCGTGTTTGACGACCGGGGCGTGGGCAACGGCTTCCTGCTGCCGGCCGGCCCCTTGCGCGAGCCCTGGCCACGCGCGCTCGACCTGGTGCTGCACACCGGCGCGCATCCGGCGTTTGCCGGCTTTAGCGGGCAGCGTCAACTGGCCGACCACGCCGTCGGTGCCGATGGCTCACAAGTGTCGCTGGCAGCGCTGGCCAAGGCTCGCCCCGCGCCGGCAACCCCGCTTGCCGGCGCGGTAGTTGGCACCAGCCCGGTGGCTCCACCGCCCACCCAGCCGCTGCTGGCGCTGGCAGCCATTGCCCAGCCAGAAGCCTTTTTTGCCATGTTGCGCACCCAAGGACTACCGCTGGCGGGTACGCTGGCGCTGCCAGATCACTACAATTTCAATAGCTGGAATCGCAATGAATATAAGGGATACAGCCTGATTTGTACCGAAAAAGACGCAGTCAAGCTGTGGCCACTTGAACCCCGGGCACTGGCCGTGCCGCTGCGGTTTGAACTGCCAGCGGCATTTTGGCTGGCGCTTGATACCCAGCTGACCCACTTGCTTACCCCCAGCCGTCAGGCCGACCGGCCCGACGCACCCTGAGCACAAGACGCTATCATCCCGCCATGGACACACGACTACTTGAATTACTGGTTTGCCCGGTCACCAAAGGGCCACTGGAATACGACCGCGAAAAACAGGAGCTGACCTCGCGCAGCGCCCGCCTGGCTTACCCGGTGCGCGACGGCATCCCGATCCTGCTCGAAAACGAGGCCCGAACGCTCACCGACGAAGAACTCGGGCTGTAATAACGCCCAAGCCAGCCCGCGCAATCGGCACTGCAACGCAGCCACTGGCCGTTTTGACGAAGGGGCCGCCCCCACGGCAGCACCAGCCGCTGATTTGCCACAACCGTAACCCTCGGCCCATGACCTTTACCGTTTTGATTCCGGCCCGACTGGCCTCCACCCGACTACCCAACAAGCCACTGGCCGATATTGCCGGTGTGCCGATGGTGGTGCGGGTGGCGCAACGGGTGCTGTCCATGCACACGGCCGGCGGGCAGCCCCGCGTGGTGGTGGCGGCCGACAGCCCGCTGATCATGGCGGCGTGCCAGGCGCACGGTATCGATGCGGTGCTGACCCGCGTGGACCACCCCAGCGGCAGCGACCGCCTGGCCGAAGCCTGTGCACTGCTCGGGCTGGCCGATGACGAGATTGTGGTGAACGTGCAGGGTGACGAGCCGCTGATTGACACCGATCTTGTGCACGGCGTTGCAGAATTATTGATAAATCAGCCGCTAGCCCATATCAGCACTGCGGTTCACGCTATAACGTCAATAGCTGATTTTCACAATCCAAATATCGTCAAGGCGGTGCTGGACGCGCACAACATGGCGCTGTATTTCAGCCGCGCACCGATTGCCTGGCCGCGCGATACGCCTGACGCATTGCCACAACCGGCTCCGCTGCGGCACATCGGCATTTATGCCTACCGAGTCGGGTTTTTGCGGCTGTTTCCCACCTTGCCCCAGGCCCCCATCGAGCGCACCGAGTCGCTGGAGCAATTGCGCGCGCTGTGGCACGGCTACCGCATTGCCGTGCATGTGGCAGACCACGCGCCCGGCCCCGGGGTTGACACGCCCGAGGACCTGGAACGGGTTCGCCGTCTGTTCGCCGCTTGATGATGCCGCCCGCGTGTCAGCCGAGCGCCAGTCTGCGCGTGCTATTCTCATGGGCGTGCAAGCTGCATCAAAACCGACATCCGAGCGGTGGCTGCCAGCATGATTTTTTAATCATTTCCCAAGGACAAACATGAGACTGATTTTGTTGGGCGCGCCCGGCGCAGGTAAAGGCACCCAGGCCACCTTCATCTGCCAGAAATATGGCATTCCTCAAATTTCCACCGGCGACATGCTGCGCGCAGCGGTCAAGGCTGGCACCCCATTGGGTGTGCAAGCCAAGCAGGTGATGGATGCCGGCGGCCTGGTCAGCGACGATCTGATCATCAACCTGGTCAAGGAACGCATTACCCAGGCCGATTGCGCCAACGGCTTCCTGTTTGACGGCTTTCCGCGCACCATCCCGCAAGCCGATGCGATGAAAGCCGCCGGGGTCCGGCTCGACTATGTGCTGGAAATCGATGTGCCGTTTGATGCCATCATCGACCGCATGAGCGGTCGCCGCTCGCACCCCGCTTCGGGCCGCACTTACCACGTCAAGTTCAACCCGCCCAAAGTGGCCGGTGTCGATGATGTAACCGGCGAGCCGCTGGTTCAACGCGCCGACGACCAGGAAGAAACCGTCAAAAAGCGACTGGATGTCTATAGTGCGCAAACGCGTCCGCTGGTCGATTACTACGCCAACTGGGCCAAGGCGGAACCTGAAGCTGCGCCCAAATACCGCGCCATCAGCGGCACCGGCAGTGTCGATGACATCACTGCCCGCGCCTTTGCTGCGCTGCAGAGCTAAGCCGCTTGCATCAGTTCAAGCATCAAGGCGATGCGCGCCTTGACCGGCGACAAGCCTTTTGAGTCGTCAAATTCGCTGCTGACGGTGGCTAGCACCCGGCCATTCGCGCAGCGGGTGGCACGCACCACGCGGATGCCCGCCCGGGTTGCCCGCCGCAGCGCTACCTCCAGCTCAGCGTGCAGCGTGCCATTTCCGGTGCCGGCCACCACGATGCCCTGAAGTGGCATCGCGGCACTGGCCTGATCCATCAGTGCTTCAACCACGGCACCGCTGCACCCGGCGTAGCTCATGACAATTTCCACCCGCGGCCAAGCCACCTCGTTGCCATGGATATGTATAGCATCCAGCGCATAGCTGGTAAGCGCTACAGGCCAGTTTCTTGTTAATCTGAGTTGGCCTTCCTCGGCATAACCCAAGGGACCTGCATCACCGGAACTGAACGCATCGAGCCGGTAGGTGTGGTTTTTTTGCACATCCCGCGCCGCATACAGCACACCAGCGCACACCGCCACCACGCCATGAGCCGCAGGGGTCAGCACGGTCGTCACGGCATCGCGCAAATTTTGCGGCCCGTCAGGACTCAGCGCGGTGGCGGGCCGCATGGCGCAGGTCAGCACCACTGGCTTGGCATTTTGCAGGTGTGTCGGCAGCACGGCGTGTAAAAAAAATGCCGTCTCTTCCAGTGTATCGGTGCCGTGCGTGATCACCAGCCCAACCACATCGGGTTGCGCCAGATGGTGGCTGACGCGCTGCGCCAGCGCCTGCCAAATGGCAAAAGTCATGTCCTTACTGTCCACCTGTGCCACCTGCTCGGCCAGCAACGCGTGATGTGCCAGCACTGCGTCCAGTCCGGGCACATCGGCGAGCAAATCCGCCACGCCAAGCTGCCCTGCGGTGTAGCCAATGTTGTCTGAAACATCACAAGCCCGCCCAGCAATCGTGCCACCCGTGGCCAAAACCACCACTTTTTTGGATTTTTGATCAATCACCACTTGCAGATTCTCTAAAACTGGTTAAAAATACAGCTACTGGATAGGTAAACAGTAGCAGCAATTTATCCAGTACCGCGTGCCTTGTTCCCCTGCCCTCTTCATGCCATCAGGAGTCATCATGCTAAATCGACCCAGACTGACAGACCGCCAGCAACAAATCCTTGATCTTATCCAGAGTGCCATCGCACGCACGGGCGCACCACCCACCCGCGCTGAAATCGCCACTGAGTTGGGCTTCAAATCGGCCAACGCCGCCGAAGAACACCTGCAGGCACTGGCCCGCAAAGGGGCCATTGAGCTGGTCAGCGGCACCTCGCGCGGCATCCGCTTGCGCAGCGATGCGCTGCGCAGCATCAACGAATCGCGCAGCCGGATGCTGGCATCACCACTTGACGCTCTGGCGCAATTGGCGCTGCCGCTGATTGGTCGGGTGGCTGCGGGCTCGCCCATCCTGGCCCAGGAGCATATTGACAAGACCTACTATGTTGAAAGCAGTCTGTTCCAGCGCAAACCGGACTACCTGCTCAAAGTGCGCGGCATGTCGATGCGCGATGCCGGCATCATGGACGGCGACCTGCTGGCGGTGCAAACCACCAAGGATGCGAAAAACGGCCAGATCGTGGTAGCCCGCCTGGGCGACGAGGTCACCGTCAAACGCTTCATGCGCCACAACAACCTGATCGAACTGCACCCCGAAAACCCGGACTACCAGACCATTGTGGTCGAACCCGGCGAACCTTTCGAGATCGAAGGCCTGGCCGTCGGCCTGATTCGCAACACCATGCTCATGTAAATCTGCTGCGCTGGCCGGCGCTGGTCGCCGCGCACCCTGCCTCCCGTGCTTTACGCCTGTCGCAAAGCAAGATCATGCTCGTCCCTGCATCCAAGGCAAGCCCTTGCTTGCGCCCAACTGCCAAAGGTTTCATCATGCACGCTCAACACAGCAACGCCCCTCGCATCATTGCACCCCACTTTGCCTCGTTCTACGCCGCCAGGGACAACAACAATCGTCAGCCGCTGCGGGTGCTGCGCGTCATGGACGCTGATCAGGCACCGGCCCAAATCGGGCGCCTGCGTATTTCAGGACGCATGGCCGACGTGTGCGCCGAACTTGACCGACTCGCCGCACACGAAGCGATGCGCCATTGATCCACCGAGCGCCAAGCCAACGCCTGCCCATGGCGGCATTTTTCAATCAGCAGAAATGAGGAAGCGGACCACACCAAGGCACAATTGGCCACATGAACATTGTGATACTTGATGATTACCAAGATGCCGTCAGAAAGCTGGCCTGTGCTGCCAAACTTGAGCCTTTTCAGGCCAAGGTCTATACCAACACGGTCAAGGGTCTGGGCCAACTGTCGGTACGGCTCAAGGACGCTGACGTGATTGTTCTCAACCGCGAGCGTACCGAATTACCCCGCGCCCTGATCGAAAAATTGCCTAAACTCAAGCTGGTGGTGCAGACCGGCCGGGTTGGCCCCCACATCGACATCGCGGCCTGCACCGAGCGCGGCATAGCGGTTGCCGAAGGCTCAGGCTCACCCGTGGCTCCGGCAGAGCTGGCCTGGGCGCTGATCATGGCCGCTGCCAGACGTTTGCCACAGTACATCGGCAATCTCAAGCATGGTGCATGGCAGCAGTCGGGTCTGAAATCCAGCGGCACACCCGCCAACTTTTGTTTGGGCGTCGCACTCAAAGGCCGCACGCTGGGCATTTGGGGCTACGGAAAAATTGGCCAGCTGGTTGCTGGCTATGGGCGCGCCTTTGGTATGCGGGTGTTGGTTTGGGCGCGTGAGGCTTCGCGCGAACGGGCGGTGCTGGATGGCTATGAAGTGGTCAGCAGCCGGGCCGAACTGTTTGAGCAGGCGGATGTGCTGACACTTCATCTGCGTCTGACCGCTGAAACACAAGGTATCTTGCGCCTCGAAGACCTCTCGAAGATGAAGCCATCGGCGCTGTTTGTCAACATCTCGCGCGCTGAACTGATCGAACCCGATGCCCTGCTGAGTGCACTCAACCGTGGACGCCCCGGCATGGCGGCGATCGACGTTTATGAGTCCGAACCCATATTGCAGGGCCACGCCCTGCTGCGGCTGGAAAACTGCATTTGCACACCGCACATCGGTTACGTTGAACAGGACAGTTACGAACTGTATTTTGGTGCCGCATTTGACAATGTCATCAATTTCATCAAGGGCCGGCCCACCAACATCGTCAACCCGGGGGCGTTGCAGGTTCGGCGTTGACGTTCATGGATTCCAGCCACACCGGGAACACCAAGTTTTGCACACCGCTGACGCGGTGTGTGCGTTCAATTTTTATGCAAAATTGCCTTGTAGCCCTTACTGGTATTGCGCTGCAAGCTATCTAAATTAGAGTTTTTCGCATGCACGCTGACGCTGCCGATCAGCGCCCTGGATTGCTTAATCCCGACCATAACTCGTTGAGGTCCGGAAAATTCCACCTTGCCGGGTCTTCCCGGTTTTGAATGCGCTCGGTGCAGCTCGGATGCGACAAATCAACCATCACTGGCACGATCCGCATGTTCGACTTGGATGAATAAAACACCTTGATCAGCGGTGTTGTCAAGGATTTGGCTGTCTGCTCGGTCACCACACCGATGCGCCCGGAGGTCAGCCGCACCAGCGAACCCACCGGGTAAATGCCCATGCTTTTAACAAACGCCTGAAACACCCGAGGGTCGAAATGGCCATTGGCCCATTCGGCCATTTTGCGCAGCGACTCGGCCGGATCCCAGCCCGCCTTGTAGGGGCGATTGGAGGTGATTGCATCATACACATCGCACACCGCGCCCATTCTGGAATGCAGACTGATCTGCTCCCCGGCGAAGCGCTCAGGGTAACCCGTGCCATCCATTTTTTCGTGGTGATGCAACACCACATCAAGTGATATCGGCTCCACCCCGCTGCTGGCCATGAGCATTTTGTAGCCTTCGGTCGGGTGTGACTTGATGATGCTGAACTCGACATCGGTCAGTTTGCCAGGCTTGTTGAGAACGTCGATGGGCATCGCCACCTTGCCCAGGTCATGCAGCAGACCCGCCACCCCGCAAGAACGGGTTTCGGCTTCGTCCAGGCCGAGCTGCTTTGCCAGCGCCACCATCATGGCACACACCGCCACCGAATGCATGTAGGTGTAATCATCCGCCGTTTTGAGCCGCGCCAGGCTGATGATGGCACCCGGATTGCGCGCGATCGAGTCAGAAATTTCTTCGACCAGCTGACGCGCACCACCCACATCCACCGCCTTGCCCATGCGCACTTCCTCAAACATTGACACCACGGCTGCTTTTGATTCCAGGCAAATGCGCGCTGCACGCTCAACTTCCTGCGCTGCAGGCACCGGTGTGTTTTGCCTAGCGACGTGCGCCGGCTGCGTTGCAGCGGGCGCCGGTCCAGTTGCCGCGGTGGGCTCAGCAATGCTGACCACCGGCGCGCCCGCCGGCACATCAAGACCGAGCGCGCAATCAATCCAGACCTCCTTGATCTTGCTGGCCAAAATCAGCTCGATGTCCTTGGGGTCTTTCAGCACAAAGCCAGTGCGCCAGAATGGGTGATCCATCCACGACCCGCAAAACTCTCGCAGATGCATGCCGGTTTGCAATTGATGAACACTGACGCGCTTGAGCATGAAGGAGTCGATTGAGTCTGCAATACCTGGTGGGCGATACCAGAGAGCGGATTTACTTGAAATTACTTACCGGTCATGGGTTGCAAATGTCCTTGAAAGTCAATCCGACCGAACTACCACACCGAGTTGGCGCAGGTAGTTTGCCACATCCACCGGCAATGCCCGCGCAATGCGGACTTTTTCTGCCATTTCTGCCGCTGAATCCGTTTGTCCCAAAGCCGCCATGGAAACTGCAGCCCCAAGCATCCAGCGCGGCTCGTCCGGATGCAGCGCCAGCGCCTGCTGGTAGGCGGCCACGGCCTGCGCATGACGACCCAGTCGCTGCGCGGCGTTGCCACGCAGTGCCCAGATATCTGCCACCCCGGCCAAACGGGGCATCAGGCGTTCAAGTGTTGCCAGCACCTCGGCGCTCTGACCACTGGCCAAACCCGCAACAGCGTATTCGCGCGCCAGCGCGATCACTGCAGTGTTGTCTTGTGCGACACCGGCTGAGGCCCGTTCGAGCCGCTGCATGGCACCTTTCAACAATTCCCACGCCGCGCTGCGATCGCCTTCAGCCCAAAGCGCCTGGGCTTGCGCGACCAGTTCCAGGGTGCCAATTGGCTTGACAGTTGGCTGTATTGCCTGGCCAGCGCCCGTTATTGGTGCCGTCGCAACCGGTGTCTCCGGCCGAGCCAGCTGTGAGCGATGGTCAGCATCCGTTCGCGCCTGCGCAGGCAGGCGCAATAACGCCGAAGACAGCCTCAAGCCCAAATTGCCGCTCAAGGGCTGGCTGGCTGATTCGATGGGCTTGTCCAACCGGGCAACGGTCTGCTCCACCGCCGCTGGCCTGGCCGATGCAAGTGCAGTGTGAACAGTATTGATGGATGCAGTGGCCTTGGCTGGCGCAACAGGGACCACCGGTGCATCCTGTTTGACTGGCACCGGCTGGCTGGCCTGACCCATTGCGGATGGCAGTTGATAAGCAGACGCTGCCGGCTGCGCAGGGTTCGGCCTCCCACCTGCGGCCTGCCCTGGCGCGGCATCAGCAGCTGGCGCTGGTGCCACCCCCGCTGCATCAGTGCGCGTACGTGGCTGGTGCAGCCCCCACCAGCTCGCCGCCATGGCGACCATCATCAGCAAACCGGCGGCCACAGCCATGCGCCAACCGGCAACGCGCGCAGTGACTGCCGGGGCAAACCGCAGCGTCGCCGCCTGCCCCCTTTCGATGTCAGGGCACGCCACACCCAGACCACCAAGCGCATCAACGCTGGCCTGACGACGGTCCAGATCACGCATCATTTTGTTGATGACACTCATGCCCCAACTCCCCGGTGAAACAACTTGGCCCATAAACCCCGGCGACGCCCGACCGACGACGCCTTCACGCCGGGCGTATCGACCCCGGCCAGACGCACATGCACCGGTGTCACCCGGTGCGTGCCTTCCCCAAAAGCAAGCATCAGGCATTTGTGCGCCAGCACGTTGACCAACCGCGGAACGCCGCCACTGAGCCGGGCCAGGGCTTGTGCTGCTGCAAGCTCAAAAACATGCACATCGGTGGCATCGTTCAGTGCAGCGGTGGCCAGCCGATGCACCAGGTAGTGCGGCACCTGCACCGCGCCCATCGGCCCCAGGTACTCGCTGAAAGTGATGCGCTGCAGCAACTGTCGAATCGCAGGGGCCGCCAGTTTGGTATCAAGCTCGGGCTGGCCCAGCAGCACCAGCTGCAGCAGCTTCTGCTTCTCGGTTTCCAGGTTGGACAGCAAGCGCAAACTCTCCAGCGAGGCATCCGGCATCGCCTGGGCCTCGTCGATGCACACCACCACACGCCGCCCTGCGCGGGCGTGAGCAAACAGCGCTTTTTCCAGCAACACCATTTGCATGCGCCGGCTCCTGCCTGCTTGCGCCACCCTGGCATCCCGGCGCGTCGAACTGTTGGCAACACCCAATTCATCGAGTAACGCCTGCAGCAAATCGTCGGCCCCCATGTCGGGGTTGGGAATGTAGGCGGTCACGCATTCGTCGTGCAGGAGATTGAGCAACTTTCGGCACAGCACGGTTTTGCCACAGCCCACCTCGCCCACCACTTTCAAAAAGCCTTCGCCGCTGCGCAGCGCCACCAGCAAGGTGGTCAGTGCGGCCTGCGCACCCTCATGCGGGTAGAAAAAATGGCTGTCCGGGGTGATCGAAAAGGGCGCCTCACGCAGGCCAAAGTGGCGCAGGTACATTGCTCTGGCTGGTCCTGCTACTGTTCGGACGGTAGCCGGGTGCTGACGCTGCCGTCGATGCGGATGACGCGAGCGCGGGCGGCATCCATATCGTCCAGCGCGGCACGGCTACGGCGGTTCTGCTCGTCCCAGTCTTGCTGGCTGCGAATGATGGTCGGCTTGATCAGCACCACCACCTCTTTCTTGCGACCCGTGTTGGCCTTGTTGCCAAGGAGCGATGAAAAAACGGTCTCGCTTGAGCCTGGCAGACCGGAGGAGCTGCGGTTCGACTCGATCTGCATCAAGCCGCCAATGGCCACAATCTTGCCGTCCTGAATGCGCACGAGGGTGTCTGACTCGTTGACGCTGCTGGAAGCCATCGGGTACGACGAATTGGTGCCGGTACCGTTGTTGAACACCAGGTCGCGGGCCGTCACCGACGTGACCGACGGGTGAATGTGCAGCGTGATGTTGCTGCTGCTGTCGATTTGCGGGGTCACATCCAGCGAAATGCCAGAAAAGAAAGTGCCAAAGGTCGGGGTCGCCGGGGTACCTGCGGTGGTGGTGGTGGCGGTGGTGCCGGGCTCCATGTTGACGATAAAAAAGTCCTCCGAACCCACCTTGAGCACCGCTTTCTGGTTGTTGAGCGTGGCAATGCGCGGACTTGACAAAATCTGCACATCACCCCGGGTTTCCAGAAAACCCAACACGGCTTGAAAGCCTTCGGTGGCAAAAGCCAGGCCAAACAGCCCGGTGCCAGCGGTCGGCAAAGTGACCCCGTCGGCCAGCGCCGCCGTCACATCGGTGGCAAACCCCGGCAAATTTGAGTGCACGCCACGAATCAGGCTATTGGTTTGCGGGTTGCCACCCAGCACGCCGAACGCACCGGTTGAATTGCCACTGTTCTTGAGTGCGGACCAGTCGATGCCACTCTGGTAGCCGTCGCGCAACTCGACCTGGACAATTTTGGCGTCCAGCATGACCTGACGTTCTACCGCAATCTGCGCAGCCTTCAAAAAGGCATCCACCTGGCGTAGCTCGTCGGGCATGGCGCGCACCGCCATGATGCCCGCTTGTGGGCTGGCAATCACACTGCGCCCGTCGGCCGCACCCACAATGCCTTTCACGGCAGCGGTCAGCTCGCTCCAAAAATCGGTTTTGGAGGTGGTGGAAACACGGCTGACATCGGCTTGACCGGTGTTGCCCGACCCCTGGTTCGGGGCCGTAGTGCTGTTGCTGCTGGTGCCGTTGTTGCTGGTCGTGGCGTTGGCCATATTGCCGCCCGACGACACACGCAGGTCGCTGTTGCCGCTGCGCTGCGAATTGGGGTAGTTGACGGTAAAAATCCGTGTTTGCATGCTCGTGCCAAACACCGTTATGCGCCGGCCGTCGATCTTGAAGTCATAGCCATACACATCGCGAATTGCCTCCAGCGCCTCGGGCACCGTGACACCCCGCAGTGTCACCGACAGCGTGCCGGCCACGTTCGGGTGCATCAGCATGCTGTAGCGGGTGTCGGCCACGATGGCCAAAAACACCTCGCGCGCTTGTGCGTTGTTGACCAGCAGGTCTAAACGTGGCTCTGGCGGGGGTGGCAGCGCGACCGGGGCTGGCTCGGCCAGCGCATCCGAAATATGCTTGGGCACCTGCACCGCTGGGGCAACACTGGGCTCTGGCGGCATGGGCACCTCGTTGCGAATGGCCTCGCTCACGCTGGGCGTGCGCAGCGGCCGCTCGCCCGCGCAGCCGGCAAGCAGCCCCAGGCTGATCCAGCACATCGCCAACCAGCCACCGCGGCCAAGCCGGGAGCCCGTTCGCGGCAAAACAAGTGACAAATCATTCATGGTGAGCGCTTCTCTGTTCATAGGGGTCAGACCTCACAATTCAAACTCCGGGCCAGGTTGCCGATCGAGCACTGATATGCCACTTGGCTCTGGCCTGACGGGGGTGTCGGACGGTGCAGCGCGCCGGCTAATGCCGCCAAACACCGCCACCTTGCGCACCTTGCCGTTATCCTTCAGCCAGACCTCGGTCTCGGTGATGCGTTCAATTTTGCTGCCATCCACAGTTTGTCCCTGCGCATAGACACGGGTGCCCAGCACCAAGTAAAACACACCACCGCGCTGCAGCACCGCGATCCGGCCAGGCTCCAATGCCAGCCCAGCCGGTGCAGTTGTCGCGCCTGCGCCAGGCATACCCACCACGCCAGGAGGCACCGTTGGGTCGCGCTGGGCGTGGGCCGGCAAATTGACCACGCCCCCCCCGCAAGCGGCCAACAACAATCCGCCCACTTTTCCGACCAATCCGGTCTTGCGCCTGGCAAAAAAGAACATCACGGCAGCACCTCGCCCAACAAAAATAGCTTCAGTGTCAGTTCAGGCTGGTCTTTGCCACTTTGCAGGGTCATCTCGCCCCAGCGCACACGGGGCATGTCGGCTTCGAGTGACTGCACATAGCGCGTCAAATCCGCATAAGAGCCGCGCACCGTCAGCGCCACCCCCTGGCGCGTCAAGCCTGGCGGCAAAGCGGTTGCAACACCGGCATCCGTTTTGCTTGCCGCAGCCCCCGCCACATGGCCCGGACCAGACACTTCCGGTGGCAAGGCACGGGTGCGCACCAGCGTCAAGCCTTCATGGCGGCGCAGCAAATGCACCAGCGCCTGCGCCAACGGGGGGGCAGTCGCCGAGTCTGGCAATAACTGCTGGATGGACTGGTTGACCTGCCCGGTTTGCGTTGCAATTTGCGCCAGTTCATCGCGCAAGCTCGCACTGGCGCTCACCGGTGTGGCGCTGGCACGCAGGACCTCGCGCAGGCGCTGCGTCTCCGCAGACTGCTTCTCGACGTGTTGGGACAATTGTTTGTAGCTGGTTTGCGCAGGCGAAAGCCACAGCGTATCAACCACCGCACCGGCACACACCAACACCGACAAAAACAGAAACAGACGCTCGCGCAGACTTAAACTATCGAGTCGCGCCATCTGCGTCAACCACCACGGCTTCATGGCTTAGCTCCCGCGACCGGCACTGACACGGGGCGCACGTTGCTCAACAGGGAGAACGACCACATTGGCGGTAACGATACCTTTGAAGCGCTAGCCACAGCGGCTGCGCCGGCCAGTGACTTGGCCGCAACTGGCAATGGCTCGCCGGCCGCCGGCAGCACAACGCTCTCGGGCTTGACGCTTTCAACCTGGATGGTGCTTAGCGTCTGGCCGCGCAACAGCGGGCTAGCGGCCAATTGCCGCACCCATTGATTCAGCGCCGCCGGCTCCAGCGTATAGCCACCGACCTCAAGGTGCTGCTCATCGGCCTTGATTTGCGTCACCCACACCACCGATGGAATGCTCTGCGCCACCAGTTGCAGGCGTGCTGCATGGCCTTGTCCGGGCTCAAACAGCCCTTGCGACAAGGCTGCCAGCACGCTATCACGCTGCTGCAAGGTGGCCCGGCGTGTTTTGATTTCTTGCTGCAGTGCCTGCTCGGCTGGTGCCGCTGACTTGTTGCGCTGTTCGATGGCAACGCGCAAGGCTTCAAGCTCTTTGGTTTGCGCGTCCAGGTTGACTTTTAGCGCCGCAGTGGCCTGGCTCAGGTTGTAAATCCAGGCGGCAGCCAGCGTCCCCGCCACGCTCAGGATGACCAGCGCAGCCATGGCCAGTGTCTGCGCAGCAAAGCGGGGCGTTTGCTGGCGCAAAACCGGCAGACAAAGGTTGACTTGTTGCGCCATATCTGATCACTCAATCCGCCGTCAGGCCGACTCGCCCTCGCCGCGCAGCAACACGCCCAGCAGTGGCAGACACAGGCCCTGGTCGCCTGGGCTGGCCGCCGCAAAACCGGCAAATAGCGGTGAAACATCCATCGCAATCACCGGCTGACCCAACTGTCGCGTCAGCCACTGCGCCAACTCGGCACTGCGCGCACCGGCAAACACACGCAAGCCAGCGAGCGTCAGACTCGACCAGGTGCGGTCCCACACGTCTAGCGATCGCTGGATTTCCACCACCAAACGCTGTGCGCGTTCATCATCCTGCCTGGGGGCAGAGACGGTTGCCACAGGCACGCTGGCAAAGTCATCGGCAAACGACACGTCGCCCGTGCTGTAGCTCGGCATGTACTCTTCCACCGGGGTGAAGCCATCGACAGGTGCCTGGACACCGATGTCCTGACCCCAGGTGGCGGTTAAAAACCCCTCGGGCAAATCAAAGCGGCGGGTGTAGAACAGTTCTTCATTGGCGCTGATCGTCAGCAGCGCCTGCTGTGCATCGTCCAGAATCAGCGCCGCATTGGCCAGCGCCAGCGTGCCATCGCGCCGGGTCAACGCCATTTGCAGGTTGCGCTGAGCGGTTTCCTGGATGTCAATCACCGACACCTGGCAATTCAGCGCACCGGCGAGACCCATCACGTCGTTGACCACGCTGTTGGTGGCAGCCACCACAAACGAGTGGCCGGCGCCTTTGTGCTGCCCGTCGCCGACGCGAATCACGTCGATCGTCACGTCATCCACATGGGTTTGCAGCATATCGCGCACTTGGTAGCGCGCAGCGGAGCGTAACTCTTCGGGCGGCACGACCGGCGTGTCAATTTGCAGAAACTGGTATTGCTCGGTGCGAAGCATGAAGGTGGCTGGCGCGCCTTTAAGGCCCAAGGACTGCAGACTTCTGACAAAGGCATCGCGGTCAACCCCCGCCTGCCGCGCGCTTCCCAAAGCCAGCAACTCAAAAGTGCCATCGCCCAAGCGCCTGGCGTGCACATAAGCCAGCGTTTGGTCAGACCAAGACAACACCCATTGGTTTGACGAACGAAGGCGCTGCCACGGCCAGCGCATGATCAGGCGTGCCCCAAGGCCATTGACCGGTGGCGGCGATTAAGAAATATCTGGAGAATCATCAGACAGAATGGTGCAAACGATTGGGACGCTCTAAGTTCAATAGCTTTCGGCCCAAAGTATAAAAGAGCCAGAATCCAAAAGTGATAGCACAGCAACCAAAATGGCTGCCGATATCATGAAATATTTTCAATCACCCGCCTGCTTTGGCGGATCCGGGCCACATCGTCCAGCGTGGCCGGGTGCTGGCGAACTGGTGTGGGTGCACCCAGCGTGCCACAGCAGCGAGTCAACTCGCGCAACAGCAAGCCAGCCTGGCCATTGATTTCGCCCTGCTCCCAGCCAAGCTGGTGCAACAGCTGTTGGCTGTGTTTGACATGGCTGAGCACATTTTTTGTCGTTGATGGTTCAGTCAAGATAGCGGTTAGCGGTCAGAATTTGCAGCATGCGCATGCATTTGCGAATGCTGGCCTCTTTGTCAGCTTTGAACCGACACGGGTCAAGTGGCGGACGATGAGATACAGGGCTGCCGCAATATTCACTCTCGCCTTGTCACAACGCGATTCGGTTCATCCCGCCGCCCACCGACAATCCGGGATAATCGCGAACAATCTAACCCGGTTTATCGTCTTGGAAGCTACACCTCACACCCCCCCGACTTTGCTCTCCATCATCGCGCCAGACATGCACGAAGTTGACCGTGTGATTGCCCGACGTCTGGATTCTGGCGTGCCGCTGGTCGGGCAAGTCTCGCGCTATATCATTTCTGCTGGCGGCAAACGTTTGCGTCCAGCATTGCTGCTATTGACTTGTGGCGCACTCGGCTTCAAGGGCGCGCAGCGTTTCAATCTGGCCGCCGTGGTCGAGTTCATCCACACCGCCACCTTGCTGCATGACGATGTGGTGGATGACTCGTCGTTGCGTCGCGGCAACGCCACGGCCAACGAGACCTTTGGCAACCCGGCAAGCGTGTTGGTGGGCGACTTTTTGTATTCACGCGCTTTTCAGATGATGGTGGATGCCGACAACATGCGCATCATGCAGGTACTGGCCGATGCCACCAATGTCATTGCCGAAGGCGAAGTGATGCAGTTAATGAACATGCACAACGCGGCTCTGGATGAAGCTGGTTATTTGCAGGTGATTCGCTCCAAAACCGCCAAGTTATTTGAGGCCAGTGCGCGCGTCGGTGCGATTCTTGCTGGCGCGTCGCCCGACATCGAAGCTGCCTGTGCCGATTACGGGCAAGCCATGGGAACCGCGTTCCAGGTGATCGATGACGTGCTTGACTACACGGGCGATGCCCTGATCATGGGCAAGAACCTCGGTGACGACCTGCGCGAAGGTAAGACCACCTTGCCGCTGATCGCCGCCATGCAGCGGGGCAATGCAGACCAATGTGCCACGATCAAGGCCGCCATCGAAACCGGTGATGTCACGATGATTGAGCCAGTCGTCGCCATTGTGCTGTCCACTGGGGCCATTGATGTCACCCGCCACGCCGCCATGTTGGAGGCCGAACGTGCGATTGCCGCCGCCAGGCGACTGCCCGACAATCCTTACGCTGTCTGTTTGCTACAATTGGCGGCTCAATTGCTTGACCGACAATTTTGATGTTGCGGCGAAGGAATCAATCGGAATGTAGCGCAGCCTGGTAGCGCACTTCGTTCGGGACGAAGGGGTCGGAGGTTCGAATCCTCTCATTCCGACCATATAAATCAAC